>NZ_JASODH010000003.1:0-284333 GCF_030212035.1 Pauljensenia sp. UMB10120
ACACACTCATGGCAAAACGAATCACCCCACCAAACCGTCACACTCACCACCACGTGGGACGTCACACTAACCAACCCATTCACCAACACCACGCACACAATCCCTAGCATTACAAGCACAAGAGAAACCAGCGCCCCATTCCTGTTAACAAAACCCCACCAAGTCCTCACCGACCACGCCGAAAAAACCCACGGACACTAACCAAACAGAGAAACCACAAAGTAAACCGAGAAAACACCAGCTCATTCAAGAAAGATAACCGCCTCGACATCGCAATCGGTACTTCCTTGAAAGAGACAGTGACTGAGCGGGGAGGGAGTCGCCAGACCACACAATGAATCTCTCTCGCGCACCTTAAGCTTTCCCTCACCGCACAAGCTCTCCTTCACCGCACAAGGAAATTCGCCACTCCACAACGAGGAGCCTCCACCACACCGCTTAAGGCAACTCGCCCAGTCGCGGAGGAAATACTCCCCTCAGCGCACAAAGAGCCTCACCACGCCGTAACGAGGGACCTCATCACACCGTGCAAGGCACCATACCGCGCCATAAAAAGAAGCGGCTGGTGCAAGCCCGCCGCAATTCGCGGGCTTACACCAGCCACCTGAGGTTAACGGTCAGTTCTGGCCGTGGAACGGAATTCCGAAATCGATCGAGTCGAGCGAGGCCAGGAAGGACTCAGGAACTTCTCCATCCTGGAAATCCAGTTCGGAATAGTTCGCATCGGCCATTGCCTCAGCAGTGGGCTCCACGACAACCTCGTTGTAGCGAGCCAGGCCGGTGCCGGCCGGGATCAACTTTCCGAGGATGACGTTCTCCTTCAGACCCACCAGGTGATCAACCTTGCCGTTCATGGCGGCTTCGGTCAGGACCTTTGTGGTCTCCTGGAAGGACGCAGCCGACAGCCACGAATCCGTTGCCAACGACGCCTTGGTGATACCCATCAGCATCTGGCGACCTGACGCGGGCTGACCGCCCTCGGCGGCAACTCGACGGTTGGCCGACAAGTACGCTGAACGATCCACCAGCTGACCCGGCATGAACGAGGTGTCGCCCGGCTCCAGAATAGTGATCTTGCGCAGCATCTGGCGCACGATGACCTCGATGTGCTTGGCGTGAATACCCACACCCTGATCGCGGTAGACCTTCTGCACCTCATCAACCAGCTGCTTCTGAGCCACATTGCGGCCCATAATACGCAGGACCTCCTTGGGATCCAACTGGCCTTCAGTCAACGGGGTTCCAGCTTCGATGTGGTCGCCCTCGTTCACCAGGAGTTTCTGGCGACGAGTCACCTCGATGACTGAATCCTCACGGCCATCATCGCGAGTGATCACGATCTTACGTGAACCGGGATCTTCGTCGTCAATATGGACGCGACCGGCGGCCTCGTTCATCTTGGCTTCAATCTTCGGGCTGCGCGCCTCGAAAAGCTCCTGAACACGCGGCAGACCCTGGGTAATGTCAGCAGCCGACGCAGCACCACCGGTGTGGAACGTACGCATCGTCAGCTGGGTACCAGGCTCACCAATCGACTGAGCTGCGATAATACCGACAGCTTCACCGATCGAGACGCGCTTACCGGTGGCCAGCGAACGGCCGTAGCAGCTGGCGCACACGCCCACCGCCGACTCACAGGTCAGCACGGAACGGGTCGTCACCTCGGTCACACCGGCGGCAACCATCTGAGCAATCAGGTCATCACCAATGTCGGTGCCAGCCTCCGCCACGACAGTGCCATCTTCACCCACCGCATCGCGGGCAAGCGTACGGGCGTACGCAGTAGTCTCAACCGCTTCAACGGCTTCCCACTCGTCAAACTCGTTCTTGCGGGCGATCGGCACGCGAATGCCGGCGCGGGTACCGCAGTCCTCTTCACGCACAATCACGTCCTGCGACACGTCGACCAGACGGCGGGTCAGGTAACCAGATTCGGCGGTACGAAGAGCGGTATCAGCCAGACCCTTACGAGCGCCGTGAGTTGCGATGAAGTACTCCAGAACCGTCAGGCCTTCACGGTAGTTTGCCTTAATCGGACGCTCAATGAGCTTCTGCTTCGGGTCAGACACCAGGCCACGCATACCGGCGATCTGCTGGACCTGGCTCCAGTTACCACGAGCACCCGACGACACCATGCGGTAGACGGTGTTGCGCGCATCGAAGTTCTGACGCATGTCGTCAGCAACTTCCTCAGTGCACTTCAGCCACAGCTTGACCAGTTCCTCGTACCGGGTTTCTTCCAGGATGATACCGGTGTCGAACTGGTCCTGAATCTCCGCAGCCTTGGCTTCGTAACGCGCCAGGATTTCTTCCTTGCGGTCTGACGCCTGAATGTCAGAGAACGCGATTGTGATGCCAGACCAAGTTGACCAGTGGAAACCGGCAGCTTTCAGTGCGTCCAGAGATTCGGCGACGAGGACGTTCGGGTAACGCTCCGTCAATGTGTTAACGATCGTTCCCAGCTGCTTCTTACCCACAACGTAGTTGACGAACGGGTAGTCGACCGGCAGAGTCTCGTTGAAGATCGCGCGCCCCAGCGAGGTTTCCAGCAGGATCGGATCGCCCTCTTCCCAGTTCTCCGGGACTTCCCAGCCCTTGGGCGGCACAATGTCGGTGAAGCGGATCCGTGCACGGGCATTCAGATCCAGTTCGCCACGATCAAACGCCATACGTGCCTCAGCCACTGACGAATAGCACGGCACAACCGGCTCACCGTTTTCATCAGTCGCCACCTCAACAGCCGGATCAGGATCACTGGTCAGGTGGAACAGACCAATGATCATGTCCTGCGACGGCATTGCAACAGGGCGACCGTCGGAAGGCTTGAGGATGTTGTTCGTCGACAACATCAGGATGCGTGCCTCAGCCTGAGCCTCAGCACCCAGCGGGAGGTGGACTGCCATCTGGTCACCGTCAAAGTCAGCGTTGAACGCGCCACAGGCCAGCGGGTGCAGCTGAATAGCTTTACCTTCAATCAGCTGCGGTTCGAAGGCCTGAATGCCCAGGCGGTGCAGTGTAGGTGCGCGGTTCAGCAGCACCGGGTGCTCACGAATAACGTCGTCGAGGACGTCCCACACCTCGGGGCGCTGGCGCTCAACCTTACGCTTGGCTGCCTTGACGTTCTGCGCGAACGACTTCTCAACCAGGCGCTTCATCACGAATGGCTTGAACAGTTCCAGAGCCATCTGCTTGGGCAGACCGCACTGGTGCAGTTTCAGCTGCGGGCCCACCACGATGACCGAACGGCCCGAGTAGTCCACGCGCTTACCGAGCAGGTTTTGACGGAAACGACCCTGCTTGCCCTTGAGCATGTCAGAGATCGACTTCAGCGGGCGGTTACCAGGACCGGCCACGGGGCGGCCACGACGGCCGTTGTCGAACAGCGCGTCCACAGACTCCTGCAGCATGCGCTTTTCGTTGTTGACAATGATCTCGGGCGCACCCAGCTCCAGCAGCCTCTTCAGGCGCGTGTTGCGGTTGATGACGCGACGGTACAGATCGTTCAGGTCCGAGGTCGCAAAGCGGCCACCGTCCAGCTGAACCATCGGGCGCAGATCCGGCGGGATGACGGGGATAGCGGTCAGCACCATCGACTCCGGCTTGTTACCGGTTTGCACAAAGGCGTTGACGACCTTCAGGCGCTTGATCGCACGGGTCTTGCGCGGGCCCGACTCGTTGGCGATCGTGTTGCGCAGGTTCTCCACTTCGGCATCCAGGTCGAAGGTCTGCAGACGCTTCTGAATGGCGGCTGCACCCATATCGCCCTTGAAGTACGTGCCGTAGCGCAGCTGCATGGCGCGGTACAGGCGCTCGTCACCTTCCAGGTCACCAACCTTGAGGTCGCGGAAACGCTCCCACACGGTCTCCAGCTGTTCCAGGTCGCGGTCGAAACGGCGGCGAATCTGCCCCATTTCGCGTTCCCCTGCCTTGCGTTCACGGTCGCGATCGGCAGCTTTGGCGCCATCGGCTTCCATCTGTGCCAGGGTCTGCTCCAGCTTTTCGGCGCGCTGGTTGATCGCGTCGTCACGCTGGGACTCCAGGTGGCCCTTTTCAACTTCGAGCTCGCTGCGCAGGTCGGCAAGGTCCTCGTCGCGACCCTTTTCGTCAACCTCGGTGATCATGTAGGCAGCGAAGTAGATAACCTTTTCGAGGTCCTTCGGAGCCAGGTCCAGGACGTATCCGAGGCGTGAGGGCACGCCTTTGAAGTACCAGATGTGCGTGACAGGCGCTGCCAGGTCGATATGACCCATGCGCTCGCGACGCACCTTCGAGCGTGTGACTTCGACGCCACACTTTTCACACACGATGCCCTTGTAGCGCACGCGCTTGTACTTGCCACACGCACATTCCCAGTCGCGGGTCGGACCAAAAATCTGTTCACCGAACAAGCCGTCGCGCTCAGGCTTGAGGGTGCGGTAGTTAATCGTTTCGGGCTTTTTTACCTCGCCGTGGGACCATCCTGAGATGTCATCTGTCGTTGCCAGGGTGATCTTGAGGCTGTCGAACGTCTTAGCGTCGATCAAGGTCTCGCTCCTTGCATTAGTTCGTCGGTTCCAGCGTAAGTGGTCTGCTCAAGCCCGCCGCTGGAGGGGCTGAGGTTCCCCGCAAGCGCGTCGCCCTCGTTCGTCGTCTTGATTGACGAGGGCGACCTGTGCGCCGCGGAACCGACTGAGCTAAATGGCGTCAATGGTTGCTGCTGCGTTCGGACGGGCATCCAAGGTGATGCCCATATCCTCTTGCGCATCGTACGATTCGTCCTCGTCGCGCAGGTCAATCGGGTTGCCTGCCGCGTCGAGTGCTTCAACGTTCAAGCACAGCGAGCGCATTTCCTGGATGAGGACCCTGAAGGACTCTGGAATACCAGGTTCCGGGATGTCTTCACCCTTGACAATGGCTTCGTAGACCTTGACACGTCCAACGGTGTCGTCCGACTTGATGGTGAGCAGCTCCTGGAGGGCGTAGGCGGCACCGTAGGCCTCCAGTGCCCACACCTCCATCTCGCCGAAGCGCTGGCCACCGAACTGGGCTTTACCACCCAGCGGCTGCTGCGTAATCATCGAGTACGGGCCGGTTGAACGGGCATGAATCTTGTCGTCAACCAAGTGGTGCAGCTTGAGCATGTAGGCGTACCCCACTGCGATGGGGTACGGGAACGGTTCACCCGAACGGCCATCAAACAGCTGAGCTTTACCTTCATCGTTGGTCAAGCGCTCTCCATCGCGGTTGGGACGAACTGAACGCAGCAGGCCTTGCAGCTCCTCTGCTTCCAGACCGTCGAACACGGGGGTTGCAACCAAGGAGCCGGGCTCGGCGCTGATGCCGTTCTCAGGCAGGAACTTCGTCCAGTCTTCGCCAGCTTCCTTCGCCTTCGTGGCATCCCAACCCTGGTGGGCCAGCCAGCCGAGGTGGTACTCGAGCACCTGACCGACGTTCATACGTCCAGGAACACCCAGCGGATTCAAGATGATGTCCACAGGTGTGCCATCTTCCAGGAACGGCATGTCTTCGACAGGCAGAATCTTGGAGACGACGCCCTTGTTTCCGTGACGGCCAGCCATCTTGTCACCAATGGTGATCTTGCGGCGCTGAGCCACGTACACGCGCACCGTCTGGCGCACGCCGGGGTTCAGATCGTCTTCTTCGTCATTGAACTCGCGCACGCCAATGACGATGCCCTCTTCACCGTGTGGGACACGCAGGCAGGTGTCGCGCACTTCGCGCGCCTTCTCACCGAAGATGGCGCGCAGCAGGCGCTCCTCACTGGTCAGTTCGGTTTCACCCTTCGGGGTGACCTTGCCGACCAAGATGTCGCCGGCCTGAACCTCAGCACCGATGCGGATGATGCCGCGTTCGTCAAGGTCAGCCAGTGATTCCTCGGACACGTTCGGAATGTCGCGCGTGATTTCCTCGTCGCCCAGCTTCGTTTCGCGGGCGTCAACCTCGTACTCCTCAATATGGATGGAGGTCAGGACGTCATCCTGCACGACGCGGCGTGACAGAATCACGGCATCCTCGTAGTTCAGGCCTTCCCACGACATGTAGGCGACCAGCAGGTTCTTTCCGAGGGCGACTTCACCGTTGTCGGTGGCCGGGCCATCAGCCAGAACGTCTGCTTCTTCAACGCGTTGGCCTTCCTCGACAATGACACGCTGGTTCGTGCAGTTGCCGGGGTTGGAGCGCTCAAACTTTTCGAGTCGGTAGGTGTCGCGGCCACCCTCGTCAGTTTCAACGACGATCAAGTCGGCGCTGACCTCGGTGACGACACCGGCGCGCTCAGCGATCACCATTTCGCCTGAGTCCTGAGCGGCGCGGCGTTCCATGCCGGTGCCGACCAGTGGAGCTTCGGTGCGCAGCAACGGGACAGCCTGGCGCTGCATGTTCGCGCCCATCAGGGCTCGGTTGGCGTCATCGTGCTCGAGGAACGGGATGAACGCGGTGGCAACAGAGACCATCTGACGTGCAGAAACGTCCATGTAGTCAACGTCGTCGCGTGCAACGAGCAACGGGTCTTCGCCGGAGAGACGGCACAGAACCATCTCTTCGGCAAAAGTGTTGTCCTCCGTCAGCGGCGATGATGCCTGAGCGATGTAGTGGCCGTTCTCGTCATCAGCGGTCAGGTACTCGACCTCGTCGGTGACGTGGCCGCCACGCACCACGCGGTACGGCGTCTCGATGAAACCGAAGGGGTTGATGCGCGCGAACGTCGCCATCGTGCCGATCAGACCAATGTTTGGGCCTTCAGGGGTTTCAATCGGGCACATGCGTCCGTAGTGCGACGGGTGAACGTCACGGACCTCCATGCCGGCACGGTCACGCGACAGACCGCCAGGGCCCAGTGCCGACAGGCGGCGCTTGTGCGTCAAACCGGCCAGCGGGTTGTTCTGATCCATGAACTGTGACAGCTGGGATGTTCCGAAGAACTCCTTGATCGCTGCGACAACGGGGCGGATATTGATCAGCGACTGAGGCGTGATCGAATCGGCTTCCTGCGTTGTCATGCGTTCACGCACGGTGCGTTCCATGCGCGCCAGGCCGGTACGCACTTGCGACTGGATCAGTTCGCCCACCGCGCGGATACGACGGTTACCAAAGTGGTCAATATCGTCCGACTCAACGCTGACTTCCACGGCTTTGCCGCCACGCACGCCGGTGAACGTCTTGTCACCCTTATGCATCGAGAGCATGTATTTGATGGTCGTGACGATGTCTTCCAGCGTCAGAACGGAGGTACGAGGATCCGCATCCAGAGCCAGCTTCTTGTTGATCTTGTAGCGGCCAACCTTCGCCAGGTCGTAGCGCTTGGAATCGAAGTAGAAGTTGTTCAGCAGTGTCTGAGCTGCGTCGACGACTGCGGGCTCACCGGGGCGAATCTTGCGGTAGATATCCAGGAGAGCTTCCTCCTGGGTGTCGACCGTGTCCTTCTCAAGGGTTTCCAGCAAAACCGGGTAGTCCGCGAACTGTTCACGGATCTCAGCTTCGGTCATGCCGATAGCCTTGAGGAAGTGAGTCACCGACTGCTTACGCTTGCGGTCGATACGCACACCCACTGCGTCGCGCTTGTCGATCTCGAATTCGAGCCAGGCACCGCGGCTGGGGATGACTTTGGCTCCGAAGATTTCCTTATCGGAGGAGCGGTCAGATGTGCGCTCGAAGTACACGCCAGGCGAGCGGACCAGCTGGGAGACGACGACGCGCTCCGTGCCGTTAATGATGAAAGTGCCGCGCTTGGTCATCAGGGGGAAGTCACCCATGAAGACGGTCTGCGACTTGATTTCGCCGGTCATGTAATTCATGAACTCGGCGGTGACGTACATCGGTGCTGAGTACGTGTAATCCTTGGCCTTTGCCTCTTCGACCGAGTACTTCGGGCGTTCGAGTCGATGGTCGCGGAATGACAATGACATGGTTTGTGCGACGTCTTCAATCGGCGAGATCTCCTGGAAGATTTCTTCCAGCCCGGAAACGTCCGGCACGTCGAATCCGCCTGAAGCTTTCGCAGCCTCAACGCGTTGTTTCCAATTGTCGTTCCCCAGAAGCCAATCGAAGCTCTGAATCTGCAGACCCAGCAGGTTCGGGGCCTGCAAAGGTTCGCGAAGCTTCGCAAATGAGATACGGTTCCTGGGCTGATGTGCAGTGGTGCTACTGGCAGCCAAAGGGTGTCCTTCCCTGCAGTCGGTGAGTGCGCGCTCCCGCCTGCCGCCCCTATCTGATACTGTGTCGCTAGCACACTTAGCGCTGGTCTCGCGTGCGGGCACAGCTCACCTCGGGCGTCATCAGGCGCAAATAGTTATGTTAGAATCCTTCGCCGCCGTCGGCAAGGGGTATGCGCGAAGCTGTGCCCAATCTCACGGACCCCACCGCCGTGTTGCTTGGGGCCTGACCGGCGCTTTCACTTTTCTCTGCCCCTCCCGTTCACTGTTCTTTGCCCCCGTCTACTTTTCTCTGTCCCTCCCCTTCACTGTTTTCCACCCTTTCCATTCGCTGTTTCTGCCCTTTCCGTCTGGCTGGTTGTTGCCGGCGGCTGGTCGCCGTCTTTTCCCAGCCCCGAGTGCCGCCTCTCCCTCCTCCTCCCTCTCCCCCTCTCCCTCTCTCCTCCTCTCCCTCCGCTTCCCTTCTGTCGATCTCGACCGGTTTTCTTCGCAATTGACGAGGGTACCCATCCGTTTATGCAGGTCGCAGGCGCGGACGTGCAATGACACCCGAACTGAGTGCGCTGAGATCGACAGATGGGTGAATCGAAGGGAGGAAGTCAAGATCGACGGTCGGGTAAATGAGGGGAGAAAGTCGAGATCGACAGACGGGAATAGTACGGAAGGGGGTGGTGAGAGAAAGCGAGCACGGGAACGAACGGCGAACCGAATTAGGAACCGCTCGCCAGGTGCTCAATACACGCGAGCCAGCAGACACCAGGCCCTACCGGCCGCCGCCAAGGATGTCGCGAATACAAGCAGACAGCAGCACTGACTTCGGGTCCAGTCCGCCAGGCTCGTTCATGCGGCGCACATTGTATCCGAATGCCAAGCCGTAGAACGGATCAGCAAAGCCCAACGCTCCGCCCGCACCGTCGTGCCCGATAGCCTGATAGGAGCCAAACGGGAACATACCATTGGGCTTTTGAAACACCCGAGCAAAGCACATGACGTTTTGCAGCACTCGATCCATCCCGAACACCTGCTGCGTTCCCATTAGTTTCACCGTGTCAGGCGTTAAGAACGGCTCAGACAGATCATGGCGTGGGTTTCCCTCGTCAATTCGTGAAACAGAACAGTCGTTGAGACCGGTGACAGCTGCTGCGTACAGGCGAGCCAGGCCGCGAGCGGAACCGACCCCACCTGTCGACGCAACGCCGGCGGCACGAATATGGCGGTGGTTCGGTGTGGGTGTGTTGTCTGGCTCAATGACGCCGCCACCGAGTGCGGACAGCGCGCCAAGCGAATCTCCGAGCTCGCACTGGCCTACCGCTGCCGCAAGCTCATCAGCGCTGACAGGCCCGGCGCCAGGATCGTCGGACAGAGCGGCCGTTCCCGGAACCCGTTCGCCACGCTTGTCACGTTCCGCCAGGGCTTTCTCGAAGGGAAGAGACGGCAGGATGGGTTCGTAGCGATCATCTTCCGATTCAGGAAAGCCGATATAGAAGTCAATGTCACGTGGGGCACGAACCTCACGCTCGTAATGGGTTTGCAGGTCCTCGCCGGCGACTCGACGGAAAAGTTCCTCCATCAGCGGTCCGATCGTGCGGCCGTGGTAGCCAAACGCCGTGCCCGGGCGCCACAGCGGTGACATGGCTGCCAACTTTGCCGCCATCCCGCGCGAGTCATAGGGCACATCCATCAAACGCATCGATTCTTCGCCAAGCAGTCCCGCCTGATGGGACAGCATTTGACTGACTGTAATCTGGTCTTTGCCACAGGCGGCAAACTCCGGCCAGTAATACGCAACTCGCTGCTCAAGATCCAAGTCACCTGAGTCAACCAAGCGCGCCAAGGTCAGTGCGGAAGCACCTTTTGTTGCCGAGAAAAACCCTGTAACCGTCTGCCCATCCATGAGACCGCCGCCCCATAAGTCAACGATCTTGTCACCGTTGACGTAGGCGCACACCTGAGCAGAGTAGGTGGGATCGCGCTGGAGCATGCGTGCGAAAAGAGTCTTGACCGACTCGAATCGTTCGTCGACCCAGCCGTGCACCTCTCCGGCGCGGCGCGGCTCATCCGCGTCGATGTCACGTGCGGCTGCATCTGTCCGGCTGTTCATTTCCGTATTCATGGCACTCTCCTTTGCGCGCTTGCACTGTCAGTTTCTCGCAGGTTCACCGCCGCTGCCACCGCTACCGCCGCACGGGCCGATCCGCATACCGCCCTTCGCTCCCTCACACCCCTCGTCCCCCATCTGTCGATTTCAACGGGTCTGAGTGACCTATTGCCGAGCAGACTCCGCTCCTTTTGCAGGTCAGAAGCTCGCGAGCATATACGGCGTGTCTGCAAACGAAGTGAGATCGACAGTTGGGGAATGGAATGGAGGGCGGAGTTGAAGCTGCCGCCTTTGCCGAGAGCTTCGGGAGCACAGAAAACCCGCATACCTGCAATTACACGACGCACCAGTCGCGGCTTGGCGCCCCAGTACACATCCTGCCCCCACACAGCGAGGATGCAGACGGCGAGATCTTCAGTGCCCCCAGCGCGCGTACTGATCTTCAATGACATCCTTGCCGTCACGCCACCACGATTCATGTGAGCGATACCAGGCGATCACCTCAGCCAGCCCCGCTTCAAAATCCCTCTTTTCCGGCTCCCACCCAAGATCCCGGCGCAGTTTGCTCGCATCCAGCGCGTATCGGCGATCATGGCCGGGCCGATCCCCGACCCAGTCGAAGTCATCCTCGTCCCTGCCCATGAGGCGCAAGATCGAGCGTAAAACGTCAAAGTTGGAACGCTCCCCTTCGGCGGAAATCAGGTATGTTTCTCCGGGTATGCCGCGACACAGGATCTGCCAAACGGCCGCCGAATGGTCGTCGACATGGATCCAGTCGCGAACGTTTCGTCCATCGCCGTACAGCTTGGCGCGCCGGCCGGTCAAAATGTTCGTGATCTGTCGAGGAATGAATTTCTCAATGTGTTGATATGGTCCGTAGTTGTTCGAGCTGTTCGAAATTGTCACCCGGACACCGAAGGTGCGAAACCATGCGCATGCCAGCAGGTCAGACGAGGCTTTGCTGGCGCTGTAAGGGCTTGACGGCTTCACAGGTGATTCTTCAGTGAATCGCATGGAATCATCGAGAGCCAGGTCGCCGTACACTTCGTCGGTGCTGACGTGATGAAAGCGCCGCTCATGGTGCCGGCATGCCTCCAGCAGTCTGTAGGTGCCTGAAATGTTAGTGTGGATGAAAGGCTCGGGGTCAGCAATCGATTTGTCATTGTGGCTTTCGGCGGCAAAGTTCACGACGGCCTCGTGGTCAGCGACCAGGGATTCAACCAGCTCCTCGTCACAGATATCCCCAACGACGAGGGCGACTCTGCCGGGCGGCAAACCATCAAGATTGTGCCGGTTCGCGGCATAGGTCAACTTGTCGAGCACCGTGATGCGAATATGAGGATCGCGTTCGAGTGCGAATCGCACAAAGTTACTGCCGACGAAACCGCAGCCACCGGTGACCAGCAGGGAGTTCATGGTGTCCGACATGGATCCTCCTTTCCCCTCGTCAATTGTCACACGGAAAGCACTCCCACTCGGAGCAGCGGGGCGCGGCATTCGCGTGCAGACATCGCGGCCGGGCGGCTAGCGTGCAGACATCACGGTTGCGGGGCTCGCGCGTCACCGCCTGCCCACACTGCGCACAGTGGCCACACCGCCCATATACAAGTGTCGCGGCCCAGCTGATGCTGAACCGCGACAACTTGATATGCGCTTAAGCTAGCGCGAGAGTTTCAAGTGAAATCACTTGAGGGTGACGGTGCCGCCAGCCTCTTCGATCTCTGCCTTGGCCTTCTCGGCGTCTTCCTTGGAAGCGTTCTCGAAGATGGTCGACGGTGCGCCGTCAACCAGGCCCTTGGCGTCCTTCAGGCCGAGGCCGGTGAGGGACTTGACAGCCTTGATAACGGCAACCTTCTTGTCGCCGGCTGCTTCGAGGACAACCTCGAACTCGGTCTTTTCCTCAGCTGCTGCTTCTTCACCGGCAGCGGCTGGTGCTGCAACAACGGCGGCGGCCGGTGCGGCAGCCTCAACGTCGAAGACCTCTTCGAACTGCTTGACGAAATCGGACAGCTCGATCAGGGTCATTTCCTTGAAAGCTTCGATGAGCTCATCTGCGGAGAGCTTAGCCATGAGTGGCATCCTTCCTTGTTTGGCCTGCTACGCGAGCAGATTACGTTGTGTAAATGAGTCCGGGTGCATGGCGGTGAGGCCAGTAACCCGGGGCCTGTCGCGTCAGGCCGCTTGCTCCTGCTTGTCGCGAAGAGCATCGATTGTGCGCACAGCCTTGGTGGGCAGTGCATTGAATGCGTACGCAGCCTGGGAGAGCTTCGCCTTGAGGGCACCTGCAGCCTTGGCCAGCAGGACCTCGCGGGATTCCAGATCAGCAAGCTTCTTGACGGCGTCAGCATCGAGTGCGACACCATCCATAGCGCCAGACTTCAAAACCAGCGCCGGGTTATCCTTGGCAAAATCACGCAGCGTCTTGGCGGCCTCAACCGGCTCACCGCTGACGAATGCAATAGCTGTCGGGCCCTTCAGGTCGTCCTCGAGGAAATCGAATCCGACTTCGCGGGCCGCCAGCCGTGCCAGCGTGTTCTTCACCACGGCGTAGCTCACGTCATTGCCCAAACCGCGACGCAGCTCCTTGAGCTGTGCAACGGTCAGACCGCGATACTCAGTCAGCAGCACGGCATCCGAGTTGCGGAACTTCTCCGTCAGCTCGGCGACAACTGCCTCCTTGTCAGACCTCGCCATGGTCCTCCTTCCGAAAAGTCAGCCGCCGTACCCACGAAAAAGCCCGACACGCAGGTTCGTGTCGGGCTTGCACCACGCTTGTCCAGTTTCCCGCAAGGGAGCTGTTCAAGTCACGTTACCTGCGTCGGTCGCTCTTGCGCTTCGATCTACTGTCAGTAGATGTCCGACGGTCTTTGGCTGTTCCACTATACCAAGATCGATGTGCGGCCTCTACTGTGCGCTGTGTGCAACAAAGCACGTTTGCGTGCCGCTATTTATTCCCGCCCTTATGCCTCTGGCATCCTGCACATTCCCACGTGTTCTCCTCTCGCTTTTTCTCGCCGTTCTCTCCGCTCGCTCTCTTAGCTCCCCTCGGCATCCCTCTTGGCCTGCTCTCGACCTGCTCCTCAGCCTTCCTCTCCGCCTTCCCTCATCTTCCCCCTCCCCCTCATCCTGTCCGCATTAATCCCCAACTGTCGATCTGGAGCTCCCGTTATCGTCCTAATTGACGAGGGAGGCCCACACCTTCCGCGAATAACACTCTCTGACCAGTGAAAACGTTCGTCAGTGTTGAAAGCCAGTAATCCAGCCCGCCTTCTTGGTCCATCGAGATCGACAGTTGGGATTGGTAGGGGTGGGTGGGCTTCGGGAAAAGGGGGCTGCCGAGAGTAAGACGAAATGCGGATGAGACCGGACGCGGAAAAGGTGGCACGCAACGAAGACGTTCCACTAGAGAGTCGCCATTTGCTGAAGTCGGCTCAGGTCAAAATGCCATGCGCTGGAGACGGCGTGCTAGAAAGGGGCCGCGCATTCAAGACAGGGCTCATCGATGACGGCACACAATGGGGGTGGGTTCGCACACGCGTGCGAACCCACCCCCATTTATCAAGATTGCGACGTGACGCGGGCGCTGCGGCACCCTCGTCGAGGATCGCTCAGGCATCAATCCGCCTGGTCATCAACCCAACCGGTCATCTCTGCAACCGATCGCCGAAGCACCGAGAATCAATGCCGTCAGGCATCGAACAATCAGTCGTCAGTGCCGAGCAGATCGCGCGTCTTGGTCGGATCCAACGGGATGCCAGGGCCCATCGTCGTTGAAACGGTGGCCTTCGTGATGTAGCGACCCTTGGAGGAGGACGGCTTCAGACGCAGGACTTCATCGAGGGCAGCGGCGTAGTTTTCCGTCAGCTGCTCAGCAGTGAAGGATGCCTTGCCGATGATGAACGCCAGGTTCGCGTGCTTGTCCACACGGAACTCGATACGGCCACCCTTGATCTCCTTGACAGCCTTGCCAACTTCCATCGTGACCGTTCCGGTCTTCGGGTTCGGCATGAGGCCACGAGGACCGAGGACGCGACCCAGACGGCCAACCTTGCCCATCATGTCAGGGGTTGCGACGGCCACATCAAAATCGGTGTAGCCCTTCTGGACCTTCTCAATCAGTTCGTCGCCGCCGACCTCGTCAGCTCCGGCGTCGATCGCTTCCTGCGCGCGCGGGCCCACAGCGAAGACCAAGACCCGTGAGGTCTTGCCAGTGCCGTGCGGCAGGGAAACGGTTCCGCGGACCATCTGGTCTGCTTTACGGGGATCGACACCCAGTCGGAACATCACCTCAACGGTGGCGTCAAACTTGGTGACAGTGGTTTCTTTTGCCAGTTTCATGGCTTCAAGAGGTTCGTATACCTCACCGGCGTGGATCTTCTCCGCGGCGGCCCGGTAGCTCTTCGAGCGCTTTGTCATTCTGCTATCTCCTTGCAGGTGTGGTGTGTTCGGGCAAGCGCTTGCCCTTCCACAAAGATTGGTTTGGTGACGTATCAGTCGCTGACGGTGATGCCCATGGAACGGGCGGTGCCGGCAATGATCTTGATCGCGGCTTCGATGTCGTTGGCGTTGAGGTCCTGCATCTTGGTCTCAGCGATCTCGCGAACCTGATCTTTGGTCAGGTTTGCCACCTTGGTGGTGTGAGGCGTCGGTGAGCCCTTGTCCACGCCAGCCGCCTTCTTGATCATCTGTGCAGCCGGAGGCGTCTTGAGAACGAACGTGAACGTACGGTCTTCATAGACGGTGATCTCAACAGGGACGATATTGCCGCGCTGAGATTCGGTTGCAGCGTTGTACGCCTTGGTGAACTCCACGATGTTCACGCCGTGCTGGCTCAGTGCCGGGCCAACTGGCGGAGCCGGAGTTGCAGCACCGGCAGGGATCTGCAGCTTGATCAGGCCGGTGACCTTCTTCTTTGGTGCCATATAAGTTACGGGTCTTTCATTGGTGATTCGAAGCGAACCGACGGTTGCCGATCCGCCTGCGCGTCCTACACGCAAATGCAGACGCACAAACAGCGATGATATCGCGTCAGATACCTTGATCCCAAGTTCTCGTGCGCGACATCACTCACTAAGCTGTGCGCAACACCTGGGCGGGCGTGTCCGCCCCTGCGCCGCGGCGACTAGTCGTCGATCTTTTGAACCTGATCGAAGTTGAGTTCCAGAGGCGTTTCGCGCTCGAAAATCGTGACCAGAACTTTCAGCTTCTGGGTCTCGGGCATGATCTCGGAGATTACGGCGTTCATCGTTTCGAACGGTCCGTCCACCACTGTGACAACTTCGCCCACCTCGTAGCTGACCTTGAGTTCCTGAACCGGAGCCGGGCCAGTCTTGTTTTCCTGAGCGGCCTCTTCCATGACGTTCGGGGTGAGCATCATGACAACCTCATCTTCAGACAGAGGCATCGGATTGTGCTGATCGCCAACGAAGCCGGTCACGGCTGGCGTTTCCTTGACAACTCGGTATGACGCGTCAGTGAAGTCCATGCACACCAGGACGTATCCGGGGATGCGCACACGACGCACACGCTTCTTCTGAGAGCCGCGGAATTCCATGACATATTCGTCGGGAACCTCAACGCGGTAGATGTAGTCCTCCATGTTCTGGCTGGTGATGCGCTGTTCAAGGTTAGCCTTGACCTTGCGCTCGTGGCCGGAATACGTGTGGATGACGTACCAGTCGCCTGGCAGAAGGCGCAGCTCGCCACGCAGAACTTCGATGGGGTCTTCGATTTCGTCAGCCGCGGATTCAGTGTCCGCATCGCCCGGCTGCTCGCTTGCTTCAGCGTCGCCAATTTCCGAGGGTGGCTGATCCTTAGCAGGCACCTCATCATGAGCGGGCGCCTCAGCTACAGCCGCATCAGCATCGGATCCACCGTGCTCGGTGGCAGCAACTGACTCAATCACAGCTGCAGTTTCTTCCTGCGCGAGGGTGGAGTCAGCTGTCTCGACGCCATCAGCTGTCTCGGCGTCATCAGCTTTCTGCGCGCCGCTGCCCTCCGATACAGATTCGGATGCAGAGACGAACTGAGGGGCAGAATCAGCGTCGACGTGCGTATCGTTTACAGCGGTAGTCTCATCCGCATCTGGTGCGTTTTCAATGTGGTCGCTCACGTGTCCTCCTTCAGAGCCAACGCGCGTGGGCTTGTCAGCAGTGGTTGACGAACCGTAGAAGAAACCCGCCTGCAGGTTCCTGCCGGCGGGTCAATCGGGTTCAGCCGAATATCAATGCGTTTAGCTTACCGAATATCAGGTCTAAAAGTCCTGTGTATGCCATCACAGCGGTGACGAAGACGATCACGACAACAAAGTACGTCCATGTTTCGTTGCGAGTCGGATACGTCACCTTCTTCATCTCAGCGATGACCTGGCTGATGAACAGGCGAATGCGGGAGAACAGTCCACGCTTTTCGCCTTCCTCATGCGTCGACTTCTCACGGCTCGGAGTCGGTGCACTCTTCGTGCGGTCACGACGCACAGGAGCGCTCGGCTTGTCCGGCACGTCGGGCAGACCGTCATTGTCGGGTCCGCCAAGTGCGCGACTGTCGCTCACAGAACCTCTCCTTGTCGTGTAGGCCGATATCTACAATGTAGCAGGGCAGGCGGGAATCGAACCCACAACCGCCGGTTTTGGAGACCGGTGCGCTACCTAATTGCGCCACTGCCCTTCACCGCTTGTCACAGGCTGACGCCCATGACCCGCCCCGCTAGTTTAGGGCGTTAACGCGCCAGTGTACAACTTCACGCCGCATGTAGAAAATCACAGATCTGTGTTTTTGGCTTCCACCGTCCGCACCAGCACCCCCTGATCATAGCGCGTCCATTCCTAGGAATTTTCTTCCGCACGGCCTCCAATCGTGCAACGATAGAGACATGTCGAACCAAACTGCTCACCGCGCCTCAGCGCGTCTTCGTTCCATCACACCATCAGCGACTTTAGCCGTGGATGCCAAGGCGAAAGCTCTCAAGGCTCAGGGCGTCCCCGTCATTGGTTTCGGCGCCGGCGAACCTGACTTCCCGACCCCCAACCAGATCGTCGAAGCAGCCGCCAAAGCCTGCCACGATCCTCGGATGCATCGTTACAGCCCAGCCTCAGGTCTGCCGGAACTGCGCGAGGCAATCGCAGCCAAGACGCTGCGCGACTCGGGCTACGAGGTCGACCCCAGCCAGATTCTGGTCACCAACGGCGGCAAGCAGGCCGTGTTCGAGGCGTTCGCAGCTGTCCTCGATCCCGGTGATGAAGTTCTCCTGCCAACCCCCTACTGGACGACCTACCCGGAGGCCATCAAACTTGCCGGAGGCACCACGGTTCCCGTTTTTGCCGGTGCTGACCAGGATTACAAAGTCACCGTTGACCAGCTCGAAGAGGCACGCACCGACAAGACTGTGGCATTGCTGCACTGTTCCCCCTCGAACCCGACAGGCACGGTGTACACACCCGAGGAAACTCGCCAAATCGGCCAGTGGGCACTGGAGCACGGTATCTGGGTCATCACCGATGAGATCTACGAGCATCTGCTGTACGACGGCGCCCAGACTGCTCACGTTGTCAAGCTGGTTCCCGAACTGGCTGACCAGACCCTCGTCCTTAACGGCGTCGCAAAGACATACGCGATGACCGGCTGGCGTGTGGGCTGGATGGTTGGCCCGCAGGACATGGTCAAGGCGGCCACATCTTTCCAGTCTCACTTAACCTCCAACGTCAACAACGTTGCCCAGTGGGCTGCCAAAACCGCGCTCGAGGGTGGCCTGGAGGACGTGGAGCGTATGCGCCAGGCGTTTGACCGCCGCCGACGCACGATGATCGACATGCTCAGTGAAATCGAAGGATTGACCGTACCCACACCGAAGGGCGCCTTCTACGCGTACCCATCGGTGGAGGGACTATTGAACACCTCCATTCGCGGCACCACGTGCACCACGTCCGCTGAACTCGCCGACTTCATCTTGAAGGAAGCTGAGGTCGCGGTAGTGCCGGGTGAGGCCTTTGGCCCCAGCGGCTTTATTCGCCTGTCGTACGCGCTTTCCGACGATGATCTGGCAGAAGGCGTTGGCCGTATTCAAAAGCTCCTGGCTGACCGCGACTAAGACTCACTTTCTGCCTGGGCGAGGCTGATCGCTGGTTCAGCATCGGCGAGCGTTGTTTCTGCTTCAGCATCGGCGAATTCCATCTCAGTCTCAGCATGCCCGCACCTGACCATTTGCTGTTGCGGTCGCACCACCAATTCTGCCCTTTTGGCGCTGATAAGCGCTCATCAGCGCCTTTTAACAGGCACAATAGTGGTATGCAGTTGTTCACCCATCACACATCCGATCCCCAGCCTCACGGCACCGTCTTGATCTGCCACGGATACGCCGAGCATCAAGGCCGCTACAGGCGCCTCGTCGATTCTCTCAATCACGATGGCTACGACGCAGTGACATTCGATCTGAGCGGACACGGAAGTGCAGATGGTCCACGTGCTCAAGTCGATGTCGGCCGTCTCATTACAGAGCACCGCGCAGCGCGCGCAGACGCCCTCGCCAATTCGCGCACGTCGCAGCTATTTGTGTTGGGTCATTCCATGGGCGGCATTATCACCGCTGCATCTGTCCTCATCGATCCGGATCATGTTGCCGGCATGGTGCTGACCGGTCCGGCATTTCGTCCCGCCGCGCCGATCACTGCCAAGGTAGCTCGCTCCATGCTGACACTGGCTCGCGTCGCCCCCGGATTGCCCACAGCGAAGCTTGATGCGGGCGGCGTCTCGCGCGACCCTGACGTGGTGGACGACTACGAAAACGATCCGCTCAATTTCCATGGACCCGTCCCGCTGATCACTGCTCTGACGATGTGCGTTCAGGGCGACCACACGATCGCACGAGCCGATTCACTCAGCGTGCCCACCCTGGTCATCCACGGTTCACACGACCATCTTGCTCGCCCGAGTGGGTCAGAGGAATTCGTGCGCAATGCTCGACTGTCACTGGCATGGGGCACGCACACCCCCGACGCGCACCTACGCGTCATCGACGGCGCATACCACGAAGTACTGAACGAGCCTGAAGGTCCCGGCCTGATGCGGGATATCGCCTTGTGGATGGACGCGCGCCGGCCGGCTGCCGATAATGGTGCTGATGCCTGAACATTCTCACAGCATGCCCCCGCCGATGCCGCTGCGTCCGATTGCTTCCCCCAGTCCCAGTGACCAGCCCATATTGACGAAGGCGGCGCCCACGCCCCCCGGCCGGCGGCCCCTGGCCACATTGCCCAAGGCACAGCTGCATCTGCACTTCACCGGCGCGATGCGACCGCGCACTCTGGTCGAACTCGCTGTGGAAAAAGGCGTCCGACTGCCGCCTCATTTGCTGGACATGGATCCGCTCACGGTCCCGGCAGATGCGCGCGGATGGTTCCGCTTCCAGCGCGCCTACGATGCAGCCCGCGTGTTAGTTCGCACCGAGGATGTTATGCGCCGCCTCGTGCGTGAGGCTGCCGAGGATGACGCGGCGGAAGGCTCTGTGCATCTGGAAATGCAGGTTGATCCCACGTCGTATGCACCGTGGGTTGGCGGCATCACTCCCGCCCTCGAAATCATTCTGGACGAGGCGCGCGCATCCAGCGAAGCAACTGGTGTGGATGTCAGCATCGTGGTCGCTGCCTCTCGTATCCGCCACCCCTTAGATGCACGCACCCTCGCCCGCCTGGCATCTCAGTACGCTGGCAGGGAGCCGGGCACCGTCGTGGGATTCGGTCTGTCCAACGACGAGCGGGTGGGCTCAACCGCGCAGTTCGGTGCTGCCTTCAACATTGCGCGTGACGCTGGTCTTGCGTCGGTTCCGCATGGAGGCGAGCTGCTGGGACCCTCATCGGTGCGTGAAGTCCTGGCAGCGCTCTCCCCGACCCGGCTGGGACACGGTGTCAGGAGCGCGGAGGATCCGGACCTGCTCAAGCGCCTGGTCGATGACGGCATTGCGTTGGAAGTATGTCCCACGTCTAACGTGCACCTCGGGGTGTATCCAGACATTGTGCACGTCCCTTTGCCTGACTTGATGGCAGCCGGCGCCACAATCGCCTTGAGCGCCGACGACCCGTTGCTGTTCCACTCGCGCCTGTTGGCTCAATACGAGGCTGCTCGAGATGTTTTCGGTCTGAGCGACGAGCAGCTTGCGGAACTGGCCCGTCAGTCGATCCGCGCCTCCCTAGTGTCATTTGACCGCAGGCGCATCTGGAACGCGCAGATTGATCGGTGGTTGGCCAATGAGCCGTGAGATGAACGAACACGAGAATGCTGCTGAATCGGTTCGGCAGTGGCCGCTGTGGCACTGGTTCGCCCCTGCGGAGACGTTGCGCCAAGAGGTACCTTCGTGGGTCACGATACCGCCAATTCCGCAGCGCCTGGCCGTCGCTGCCAACGATTTAGTGGGCGCTGCGCGCCGTCGCCTCCAGCTCATGACATCTGTCGTATGCGACACGCTTTCGGCGGCCGGTGATTCGTCCGGCAGTCAGAACGGTTCGGATGATTCGGCAGCCTCACCATCGGCCGGCCCGCAGTCACCCTCGTCGATAACCGTAACAAGTAGCGCGCTCGCCCAGCCTTCCACAGACGCGGGTACGCCCACTCAGCCTGCCGCGAGCGCACACACACCTGCGACGCTCGCTGCGAGCACAGCAACGCCTGACTGCGCGGCGCGTCCAGTCGCCATCGGGATTCCCGGCATCTGGGAGTCGCGCCACTATCTCGACCCGTGGGCGCGCGCGCTGGCCGACGCCGGGTGGGACGCACGAATCCTGGAAGGCGTGCGCGCTATGCGCCGCCCGATTGACACGATTGCTCAGATGGCCGAGCGCTACCTTGCGCGAGAAAACCTCACTCATGTGCTGCTCTATTCGCATTCCAAAGGCGGACTGGTGGCCAAAGCGATCATGGCCGGTCCCGAGGGATGGCGTATTCGGCACCTCATCACCTTTGCGACGCCCTTCGACGGAGCACCGATCGCACGCCTGTTGCCGATCCCGAGTTTGCGTGAACTCTCCCCCGGCTCCCCCGCCATTCGCCCCCTGGCCTCACGCACTGACCTGAACGCACGGATCACTCAGATTGAGGCGACGTGGGATGAGAACGTCCCTCCCACTACGCTTCCAGGCGCGCATCGCCGAGTCATTTTGCCCATCTACGGTCACGGTCAGATGCTTGAATCGCGCGGAGCAGCACGAACATTGGTCCAGCTGGCTGAGCCGTACCGCTGTTAAATTTGCTCTCCCAGGACAACGGGTTCTGGCACAAGCGTCACGCCAAAACTTCCCTTCACCCCTGCGCGCACCGCCCGCGCCAGATCACGGATATCCTGTGCGCAGGCTCCTCCTCGGTTAGTCAGCGCCAGGACGTGCTTAGTGGACAGTGAAGCGCGCGCCGAACTGTGGCCACCGCACGGTTCACACTCGTCAGACAGCGCAAACCCTTTTCCAAAACCCGCACGGTCGATCAGCCACGCTGCCGATGTCTTGACCAGGCCCCGCCCAGCGTCAAATCGCGGAGCCTCAGGTGGCAACAGCCGCTCCGCCTCATCGGCATCAAGAATCGGGTTCGTGAAGAACGATCCGGCCGACCACGTGTCATGGTCCCCCTCGTCAATCACCATGCCCTTGGAGGCACGCAGGCGCAGGACCTCGCTGCGTACGCGATTCGTCTCGACCTGCTGTCCAATTGGAACGTCCAATGCGCGCGCGAGCTGGGAATACGCGACGGGTGCAGACATGTGTGAGCGTGTGAGCTGCAGCGTGACATCTAGGACGACCCAGCGCCCGGTAGGCCCCCACTGCGAGCCGTCCATGCGAGGTGTCAGACGCGACTGCTTCAGAATGGATGAACGATAGCCGAGCTCAAGGTCATCGTGGGTCAACTCGACGCGGCGCTGCTCAAGGCGATCCCACGCGCCTATGTGGAGCAGTGTGTGGGCAACTTCGCCGCCGTACGCTCCGATGTTCTGCACAGGTGCCGCCCCAACCGTTCCGGGGATTCCTGACAGTGCTTCCAGGCCCGACAGCCCCCGCTTCACACTCTCATTGACGAGGGCGTCCCACGCCACGCCAGATGCAGCCGTCACGATGACAGGTGAGCTCTGCGGCGCGGATGGCTCCGAGGGGGTCCAGGTGACATCTGTTTCAAGGCTTGCGCGAGCGTCACGAATCACCGTTCCATCAAACGGTGCATCGTCAGCCAGGATGTTCGATCCGCCGCCCAAAATCAGGAGGCGGTCAGGGCTGTGTTCATCGTCGGCGCGGCGCAACGCGTCAACGAAGGCGTCTTCAGTGGAAGGCTCAACGAGGGTGGCCACCGGACCGCCGACACGAAAGGTCGTCATGTCAGACAGGCGGGGGGCATGCGTACGGGCGCGCGGGCGCCTATGCTCCTCGGCGTTGATCGATGGTCGGTTCTTCCCCTGTTCGCTCACGTAGGACATCCTAGCTGTCTGACTCAGGGCGCAGGTAGCGTGTCAGCCACGCACCAACCGCAACCGGAACAACCAGACACGTCAGAGCACGGTGGTACCCGATATGCGAGGCGAGCAAGCCGAGCACAGGCGGACCGATCAGGAATGCGCCGTAATTGATGGTGGACAGCACCGACAGGCGCGCAGCTGTCATCGACGGGTCGTGGGACAGGGCAGAAGCACCGGTGGGATACACCAGGGCGGCGCCGAATGCCCACAACACCACGCCAATCATCGCAATACCCCACACGGGTGCGAAACCGACCAGGACCAGTCCGGGACATGCGGCGATCAGCATGCCACGCAATAAAACATCAGGTGGCCAGTGCCGACGCAGCCACGCCGCACTGAGTCTGACGACCACCACCGTGGCGAGGAAACCGGACAGTACCGCAGAACCTTGCGCCGCCGTCATGTCGTACCCATCAACCATCGCCAGTGCAAGCCAATTATTTGCTGACCCCTCCAGCAATCCCGAGGACAACACCATCAGGCCGATCAACAGCGTGCGTTTTTCGCCCCACGCCTTTCGCGTACGGGCCGTTGATCCGCCGCTTCCAAATATCCGGCGACGCTTGGGAGCGCCGTCGCTCACAGATTGGGCGAGCACATCGTCCTCGGTGAGCAGGAACGCGGTTGCGACTGCGACGCAGGTCAGGCCAAAGACGATCACTCCCAGCAGATGATGGGTGACATGGACGGCCGCCCTCGCCATTGCGGCACCTGAGAGTGCGCCGGTGACTGTGCCGATCGAGAACATCGCGTGGAATCGATCCAGGATTGGGTGGCCGAGGGCGACTTCGATTAGTCCGCCTGCAGTGTTAATTGTTGACCCTGTCAACGACATCCCCATCGACACGAAGATGAGGCTCAGTGACAACAAATCGAGCGACCCCACGTGGATAGATGCCACCACGCAGCCCATACCCACAGCCCACAGCACACCCGCGAGGCGGCCGCTCATACGCGGCCCAATCGCCCCGACTACCGGGCCTGAGGAGGGAAGCGCCACAAGTGACCCGATAGAGCCGATGAGGAGCATTGCGCCGATCTGAGTCGGGCTGAGGTTCAGAGAATCACGCACTGCCGGCAAGCGAGACACCCACGAGGAACTGGCAAAGCCCATGAAAAAGAACATAGCGGCGTCAGCAATGACGGCACGACGTATCCGCGATTGGGGCAGATCTCTGCGTGACAGGCTCATGACAGCCTTCCCTGTGGCCATATTGTGCCGATCGAATAAGTGCCGTGCGTGGCTATCTAGTGCGCCGAGGCGGCGGAAACGCAGCGTGCATAAACCCCCGGGCTGTTGAACAGCTCCGGGGGCATGACAGTTGTGAGGCGTCGCTGGAACGTCACCGAGTTTCGCGGTGCGTCGTCGACTTGCGGCAACGCGGGCAATACTTGGCCAGCTCGAGGCGGTCAGGCGTATTGCGACGATTCTTCCTGGTGATGTAGTTACGTTCCTTGCACTCCGAGCACGCCAGAGTGATCTTGGGGCGAACGTCCTGAGACTTGCTTGCCACGATCTTTCCTTCACTTGAGGTTCTGAGATTATCGCCGGAGACCGGGAGGTCACGGTAGCGGGGGCGGGACTCGAACCCGCGACCTCACGATTATGAGTCGTGCGCTCTAACCAGCTGAGCTACCCCGCCGTGGTAGGTCGCGACTGCGAGGCCGCAAACCAGAGCCCCGAAAGGGAATCGAACCCTTGACCTTCTCCTTACCATGGAGACGCTCTGCCGACTGAGCTATCGGGGCAACGAGAGAAACTCTAGCCTGACACTCATGCTCGAAGCAATCTCCAGGCTTGAGAGCATCCTCACGTCGCAGAACTGAGTACCTCGAGAGCGAAGCACTTGTGGCATTCAGTCCAGTGGCGGGGGAGGGATTCGAACCCCCGAAGCATTCCGCGGCTGATTTACAGTCAGCTCCCTTTGGCCGCTCGGGCACCCCGCCATTGACACCAATCATCGGTGCCGTGAAAGAATAACAAAAATACAAGCGTGAGCGCCAATCGGATCACCGGTTTTGACCCGCTCAAATGCGAGATATCGAGCACACTCATAGCCAGACGCTGATAGGAAGGGATTCCCATGGCTGATTCATCATTCGACATTGTCTCCAAACTCGACCGCCAGGAAGTGGATAACGCTGTCAATCAGGCGGCGAGGGAGGTGTCCCAACGCTACGACTTCCGTAACGTGGACGCATCGATCGAGCTGTCGGGCGATACCGTGGTGATGGAAGCGAACTCCCCCGAACGCGTGATAGCCATTGTGGACGTGCTGCGCTCCAAGCTCACCAAACGCAAGGTTTCACTTAAGGCACTGGATCTGAAGGATCGTGAGCCTCAGCCGTCCGGGAAAATCTATCGAATGGTCGTTCCCCTGCGCGAAGGTATCAGCCAGGACAATGCCAGGAAGATTACGAAGCTGATTCGCGATGAAGGTCCGAAGGGCGTGAAGGCACAGATCCAGGGAGATGAGGTTCGCGTTTCGTCAAAGTCGCGCGATTCCCTGCAAGAAGTCATTGCACTGCTCAGAGGCGAAGCGGGCCGGAAGATCGACTGCGCGTTGCAGTTCGTGAACTATCGGTAGGATCATCGCCGTCAGATAGCGGCCTTCACCCCCTCTGCCTTGTCCCCAACTGTCGATCTCGAGGCAGTGCGGGCGTCCTCGCCCATATCTGAAGCACCCCACTCTCCTGTCCCCAACTGTCAACCTGGAGGCAGCTTCACCTATGCGAGCACTGATTGCTTCCCTCATTGCAAGGTAAAACTGCAGGAAAATAGGGATTTCCCACGTATCAGCCTGACAAGGCTGGCAGGGAAGGTGCAGCCTGGCGTCTTCTGATCGACAGTTGGGAAAATCAGAGAATGCGTGCGCAGGGAGCTCGCATTCGCGTCCTAATCGACAGATGGGAAAATGAGAGAGGAGCCGATGTTCGGCCTAATAGCCGGCCAGTTCCTCCAAGCGGCGGATCCGCTCTTCCATCGGCGGGTGCGTGGACATGAGCGAGCGCACCGATTCCCCACTGAACGGATTCGCAATCATCATCTGGGCTGCTCCCTGGTGCTCCGGTGTACGCTCAAGTGGCACGCGGCTGGTGCCCACCTCAAGCTTCTTCAACGCCGACGCTAAAGCAAGGGGATCGTGCGACAAAATCGCGCCGTCGTGATCCGCCTCGTACTCACGCGTGCGTGAAATCGCCAGCTGGATGAGCATGCCGATCAGCGGCGCAACAATCGCGGCGACCAGTGACAGTATCAGTCCGGCCGCTCCCCCACCGTCACGGTTACGACGGCTGTAGCCTCCCATCCACAGCAGAGAGCGCCCAGCGATTGCCATGATGCCCGCCAGGGACGAGGCGATCGCAGTAATCAGAATGTCACGGTTGTACACATGAGACAGTTCATGCCCGATTACACCGCGCAGCTCACGCTCATTGAGCAGATCGAGGATACCGGCGGTCACGCACACCGCAGCATTTTTCGGGTTACGTCCCGTTGCAAACGCGTTAGGCGCCATCGTCGGCGCAATCCACAGTGTCGGCATTGGCTGATCGGCCTGCCGGCTCAGATCCTCGACAATGCGGTAAACCTCCGGATACAGACTTTGATCCATAGGCTCGGCATTCATCTGGCGCAGCGCCAAGGACGCCGAGTTCCAGTAGGTGAAGAACGTACCGATCAGCGATACGCCGCCCATCACCCACAGCCACACCATCGACCCGGTTGTATGCGCCAAAATCGCACCAATACCGAGGAGCACCGCCCACAGGACGGCAAACAGAAGGATTGTGCGCACTGTGTTGGACGCGACACGCGAACGCGATTTCATATCTCTAGTGTCTCATTCGCCGCGCGGACCGGTGTAGTGATCACCAAATCGCTCAATAGCCGTGGGCACGCCCATCTCACCGGGCTGACCAATCAGGTCCTCATCGTCGTGCGAATGCTCTTCACCGCGAGAAATCGCCGTCATCGCATTGCGGGAGACAACCTTGATGCGCTCACGGATGCCGCGACCACCAGAAAGCTCACCATACCGTGAGCCCAGTTCGCGTTCGTACGCATCCAGCAGCTCCCAGCCTTCCCATGTCGTGTACGCGACGCCACGCTCGTCAAGCAGTTTGATCATCGCATCGTGCCCCACTGCTTCACTGGTGGCATGCAGAGCGCCAGCCTCTGCATCTTCAACCAGGTGCGCAATGGTCTGCTGCGCATCCGACTTCGTGGAGCCGATCAGGCCCACGGGGCCACGCTTCACCCATCCGGTCGCGTACACGCCTGAAACAATTTCCGTTGACCCCGGCTCGGTGACAACGCGTCCCTCGTTATTCGGGATCACGCCACGAACCTCGTCAAACGGCACGCCGGGGATGGGCGACGAAAAGTACCCGACGGCCCGGTACACGGCCTGCACTGGCCAGTCAGTCATCACTCCGGTGCCGCGCACACTGCCGTCACCGACCAGTTCAGTGCGTTCGGTGCGCAGTGCGCGCACGTTACCTTTGCTGTCCGCCAGAATCTCCGAAGGTGACTGGAACAGGTGGATATGGATACGGCGAGAAGCGTGGCGCTCGTCTGGATCCACCGAGGCGTAGTTCGTCAGTGTCTTGACGACCTGGCGCTGCTGGTTGGATGAGCGCATCGTCTGTTCGGAGCCTTCATCAAAATCAAAGTCTTCCTCATCGACAATCACGTCAACGTCGGGCACTTTGCCCAGTTCACGCAGCTCGAGTGGCGTGAACTTGACCTGCGCGGGACCTCGGCGGCCAAAAACATGTACATCGGTGATGGGATTGTCTTCGAGAATTTTCGCCACGTTGTCCGGCACTTCAGTCACCATCAGGTCATGCACATGCTTAGAGAGGATGCGGGACACATCCAGCGCCACATTGCCCACACCGATGACGGCAACCTCGCGCGCGTCAAGCGGCCAGGTGCGCGGGTAGTCCGGATGCCCGTCGTACCACGAGACAAAGTCGGCTGCACCATATGACTGCGGCAGGTCGACACCTGGGATGTTTAGCGGAGCATCACGGTCAGCTCCGGTTGCCAAGATGACGGCGTCGTAGTGTTCGCGCAGATCGTCGATCGTCACGTCGCGACCGATCTCCACGTTGCCGAGCAGGCGGATGTCGCCTCGCTGCAGGATCTTGTAGAGGGCAACGATGATTTGTTTGATGCGCGGATGATCAGGAGCCACGCCGTAGCGAACGAGTCCGTAGGGAGCAGGCAGGCGTTCGAACAGGTCGATATTCACATCGAGATCTGATTTCGACAAGATGTCCGAAGCATAAATACCAGCCGGGCCGGCCCCGACAACGGCAACGTTCGTTGCTGTCACAGTCATTCGTCCCTTCTCAGGCTCACCACGCACGAATGAGCGTGGCTCGAGCCGCGTTTTCGATACAACACACCATCCTAGCGCGCTTCACAGGAACGGCACTATGGCGCCGCCCACGCACGATCAGGACAAGCGGTTGACCATAAGATGAGCGAAAGCAGTCAGCGCCTGTTTGGGTTCAGAATCGTCGAGGGCGTCCAGCACTGCCACTGCATCGTCGCACCACTTTTCAGCTAGGTCGCGAGTCTCCTGCAGCACTTGGTGATGGCGCAGCTTGTCAACAACGTCAGCCAGGACGCCATCGGAACTCAGATCCCCGTCGATTGCGTCCAGGATTTCCTGACCTGCCGCATCGTCACCGTTGTGTGCCACGTGGCGGCGCAACAGCAAGACGGGCAGTGTATCCACGCCTTCACGCAGGTCAGTTCCCGGGGTCTTCCCTGAGGTCTCACCTGTGGAGGCAAGATCCAGAACATCATCAGCGATCTGGAAAGCGACGCCGACCTTCTCACCGTAGGTGGCAACAAGGTCAGCGACCTCTCTGCCGGCTCCGCCGTGGAAGGCTCCAAAGAAAGCTGATGCTGAAAGGAGCGATCCTGTCTTGTCTGCCAAAACCTGCAGATAGAACTCGACCGGGTCGGCGTCTTCGGGTGGTCCGAAGGTTTCGTTGAGCTGCCCCATGCACAGACGCTCAAAGGTGTCTGAGTGATGCGCCACCGATTCAGGTCCCAGGGAAGCTATCAGGCGTGATGCCCTGGCAAAGAGCACATCGCCAGCGAGGATGGCGCGGTTGTTACCCCACATGTGCTGTGCGGAGGTAACCCCGCGCCGAGTGGGTGCGCTGTCCATGACGTCGTCGTGATAGAGCGATGCCAGGTGCGTCAGCTCCATTGCGGTTGCTGCGCTGATGACACGCTCGCTCGTTGCGCGCTCGGGGTCACCGAGCTGCGCACACACAAGCGTCAAAGCCGGGCGGATCCGTTTGCCTCCCGCCACGCTCAGATGACGTGTGAGTTCTTCGACCAGGTCACGCCCGCCTCGAACTGCGTCGTTCAGCAGCTCCTCCACGCTTTCCAGCGCAGGAGTGATACGCGCTTCGAGAGCAGGGACGTCAAGGTCAAGTACGGAATAAGAATTCACAGCTGTCACGGCAAGAAGATAGCGACATTTGAGAGCATTGACAAGACGGGCCCAGGAACGATGCCCAGCAGGATCGTCCCAAGCGCGCACACAGCAATAGCGATCGCAGTGAGGCCTTCGCTCTTAATGACCACGGTGTTCTCACTTGGTTCCGTGAAGAACATCAGGCGAACAACACGGAAGTAGTAGAACGCTGTTGCCACGGAGCACAGCAGGCCGATCGCAACCAACCATCCGAGTTGGCCAGCGAAGGCATCTGAAAATACAACGAACTTTCCAATGAAGCCGCTGGTCAATGGAATGCCGGCGAATGACATCAGGAACACCAGGACGCTGCCTGCCAGCAGCGGGCTGCGTTTGCCCAGTCCGGCCCAGCGATCCAAAGCCGTTGCCTCTCCGCCTACCTCCAGCGAATCACCAGAGCGGGTGCCGGAGCGAACCAGCGTAACTGCAGCGAAGGAGCCGATGGTGGCCAGTGCGTATGCCAGGACGTAGAACAGGACGTGGCCTGCCGATCCCTTGACCAGGGACATGACCGCCAGCAGGATGAAGCCCGCATGCGCGATTGACGAGTACGCCAGCATGCGTTTGATGTCTGTTTGGACCAGACCTGCGACGGTGCCAACCACCATCGTCAGGACAGCGATAATACTCATCGGGATCAGCAGATCCCATGTGAAGTGTCCGGCGAGGACCTGGTAGAAACGCAGGATCGCGGCAAAGGCAGCCATTTTCACTGCAGCTGCCATGAAACCGGTGATCGGGCTGGGTGCGCCGGTGTAAACGTCAGGCGTCCATGCGTGGAACGGGGCAGCACCAACCTTGAAGAGCAGGCCCACCAGCACCATGACGATGCCGGCCAGCAGCAGCCAGTCCATCTCGCCCGTGCTCTGGGTCATGACCTTGTACACTCCGGAGAACTTCAGTCCACCTGAGTACCCGTACAGCAGTGCCATGCCCATCAGGAAGAAGGCCGAGGCGAATGCGCCGAGGATGAAGTACTTCAGCGCGGCTTCCTGTGACAGTTGGCGGCGACGGCGCGCTGTTGCACACAGGATGTACAGCGGTAGCGACATCACCTCGAGTGCCACGAACAGCATGATCATTGAGTCCGCTGCAGGGAACACCATCATGCCACCCAGCGAGAACAGGACGAGGGCAAACATTTCCGAACGTTGGTAGCGCTTCTTTTCTGTCAGCTCCTCATCGACGGAACCGGGACGGTCCGAGGGCTGTCCAGCGAAGGCTCCATCACGAATCTGCGTACGATCCGCGATGACGAGCAACGCCAGGAAGGTGATGACGGCAAGAATCAGTTGCGCACCCACTGTCAGCGGGTCCTCAATGTATTCATCGAAACCCTGCGGCGTGTCAGCTACGACAACCCAGCGCCATGAGAGCACGACGATAGCTGCAGCGGTCACGACGAGGGAGACCCCAATTCCCAGCGGGCGACGAAGGCGTGCGGGGGCAAATGATTCAACCAGGACTGCCAGTACTGCTCCACCGAGCACAATCAGCACTGGTGTCAGGCTCGCCCACGGAACACTGGCCGTAGTTGTAGCGACGTTCATGGGAATCACTTGGAGCTCCCTTCAGTTGACGTATCGGCAGGTGCGTCAGAGGTTTGCCCATCTGTCTGCGCTGGCGCACTCGCCGCGCTTCCTGCGTTCAAGACCTGGTCTGATACCGGGGTCAGTGCTCCGACAATCGGAGCAGACCACAAGCCGATGACTGCCATCGCGATGATCAGCGGCGTCACGACGGCCTTTTCGCGACCGTTCATGTCAGTGAGGTGGCGCATTGGTTCGTTTGGCGGGCCGGTGAAGACCTTCTGATACGGCAGCAGCACGTACAGGGCGGCGATGATGACACCCAGCACAGCGAACAGCGCGATCGGAACTGACACGGAGAAGGACCCCATCAGCACCATGTATTCAGGGACGAACCCTGACAAGCCAGGCAGGGCGATTGAAGCCAAACCGGACACCAACCACGTGCCGGCGATCACCGGAGTCACACGCTGCATTCCGCGGTATGCAGGAATCTCGCGTGTCCCGCCTCGGCGGGTCAGGAAGCCGGAGATCAGGAACATGGCGGCGATCGAGACACCGTGAGCGACCATGTAGATCATCGCGCCGGTCAACGCCAGCTGCGAGCCGATGAAGATGCCCAGCACCATGAAGCCGAAGTGTGACACCGAGGTGTAGGACACCAGTCGCATAATGTCGTTTTGTCCGATGGCGGCCAGACCGCCCCACAGGATTGAGACGATGGCGGCAACGCACATGGCGACGGCACACTTGGCCGCTGCCTGCGGGAAAAGGCTCACGCACAGCGTGATCATTCCGAATGTGCCGATCTTGTCGAGCACGCCGACCAGCAGGACGGATGTACCTGGGCGGGCAACTGCCGCCGTGTCAGGCAGCCATGTGTGGACCGGAACCATCGGCGCCTTGATGATGAAGGCGACCATGAAGGCCCAGAAGATCCCCATTGCCCACGAGGACGGCAGCATCGGGGTGAATTGAGAGAGAGTGTCCAGGCGGAAGAACGTCTCGGACTTTTGCGGGACAACTGCCCACAGTGCCACCAGACCGCCCAACATGGCCAGGCCACCGGCAAGCGAGTACAGCAGGAACTTGATGGCAGCCTTGCGGCGTGCCACGGCCTCGCCCACTCCGTAGGTGCCGATCATAAAGAACAGCGGCACCAGCATCGCTTCAAATGCGACGTAGAAGACGATTACGTCGAAGGCTGCGAAGATCACGACCATGAACATTTCAAGGACGAGGATCAGCGCGCTATAGGCGCCCTCACGCGACTCACGTTCGTCAGCGTCAGCGTCGCGCGCGTCGCCCTCGTGCGTGGAACCGGCGAGGCGAGCAGGCGCAGCAAGCAGAACGAGCGGCACCAGTGCGACGGCCAGCAAGATCATCACAAGGCCGAGGGCATTTACGCCGAGCGCCCATGACACGCCCATCTGCGGGATCCACGAATATGATTCACCGAGCTGGTGTGTGGCAGGTGTGGTCCAGTCGAATTGCGTGGCAACGATGATACCGAGCACCAATTCGCTGAGCGAGGCGCCCAACGCCACAAGGCGTCCGCGCGCACGCAACCCCGGGATGAGGCCGACCAGTGCGCCGGCCACGAGCGGCCAGGCAACCATGATCGTCAGCCACGGGATTGAACTGGACTGGATGAGATCAGTAGTAGTCATTGATTCTCCTCCTCACCCTCACAGCCTGAAGCCGAGGACGATTGCCAAGACGACAAGAACGCCGCCAAGGATGTAAGACGCATAGGTTCGCACCAAACCGTTCTGTGTGATGGCGACGAGGCGACCCGCACCAACGGTGAGCCAGCTCAAGCCGCCCACTGCACCGTCGACCACCTTTCGATCGCCCTCTGTTGCCACGGTGACCAACGCCTGTCCGGGCATCATGAAGAGTTTCTCGTTGATGTGGTCCTGGTACAGATCCTGGCGTGCAGCCTGCGTGAGCGCGTTGCCTGCCGGGACGCCAATCGGGACCGGCTTCTTCACGTACATGAACCACGCAACGGCGACGCCGATCACGACAAGCAGCAGGGTGGCGACCTGGATCAGCCACATCGGCAGGACCGGCTCAACGTGAGGGGTCTCCCCCACTGCGGGAACCAGCCATGAGGTGAATGCTCCGCCGATGCTGAGCAGTCCACCGATGAATACCGAGCAAACCGCCAGAATGATCATCGGGATGGTCATCAGAGGGGACGACTCGTGCGGGTGGACTTCCTGCTCGGGTGTTGAATCTGTCCAGCGTGCTTCTCCGTGGAAGATCATGAAGAACAGGCGCGACATGTAGAACGCGGTGATTCCGGCACCGAACATTGTGACCAGGCCGAATACCCACGGAGCCCAGGGTGTTGACATTCCGGAGAACGAGGACGCTGCAAATGCCGCCTCGATGAGCTTGTCCTTTGAGAAGAATCCGGAGAATGGCGGCACGCCGAGGATGGCGAGCCAGCCGCATGCGAACGTAATCCAGGTGACTTTCATCGCGGTGCGCAGGGCACCGAAGCGACGCATGTTGACCTGATCGTTCATGCCGTGCATGACGGAGCCTGCTCCCAAGAACATCAATGCCTTGAAGAAACCGTGCGTGAACAGGTGGAAGATGGCAAACGCCCAGCCGATGGGGCCAAGGCCCGCACCCAGAAGCATGTAGCCGATCTGCGACATCGTTGATGCTGCCAGCACCTTCTTCATGTCGTCCTTGGCCGAACCGACGATCGCACCGAACAGCAACGTGATCGCACCGATGATCGCCACTGTCAGTGATGCGGCAGGGGCTGCCAGGAAGATCGCGCCGGAGCGGACAATCAGGTACACACCTGCGGTCACCATCGTGGCCGCGTGGATCAGCGCGGACACCGGCGTCGGGCCGGCCATTGCGTCACCGAGCCATGCCTGCAGTGGGAACTGCGCGGACTTACCGCAGGCAGCGACCAGCAGGAAGATACCGATGAGTGTCGCCTGTGCAGTGGACAGTCCCGCAGCTGCAGTGCTGACGTCATTCATGGAGACGGAGCCGACATAGGCAACCATCCCCATCATGGCGATCAGCATGCCCATGTCACCGACACGGTTCATGACAAACGCCTTCTTCGCGGCGGTCGCATTGTCGGGCACCTGGTTCCAGAAGCCGATCAGCAGGTATGAGGCAAGGCCTACGCCTTCCCATCCCATGAAGAGCACTGCGTAAGAATTCGCGATGACCAGTGTCAGCATGGAGGCGATGAAGAAGTTCAAGTAGGCAAAGAAGCGGCGGCGATCCCGGTCGTGTTCCATGTAGGCGATGGCGTATACGTGGATGAGCGAGCCCACGAAGGTCACGAGCATCACGAAGGTCATCGACAGCGGGTCGATCAGGGTTCCGAAGTTGATGGACAGGTCGCCGGCCGGAATCCACGAGAACAGATCGATGGACAGTCGTCGCTCACCTGCTGGAAGTCCAAGCATCTGCACCAGGATAACGACGCCGACAACGAATGACGCCCACGAGGCGATCACACCGAGGATGTGGCCCCATTTGTCTGCGCGCCGCCCAAGGACGAGCAACAGGATTGCGGACGCCAGTGGGATCGCGACCATAAGCCACGCAAGTGCTGCCGGCCCTGTTGCGGCCGTCAAAGCGGGGAGGGTAGTGGTCATTGAAATGGTCCTCCCTTAGTTCTTTAGCAGGTTGTTGTCGTCCACGCCGGTTGTCGCGCGTGCACGGAAGATGGATACGATGATGGCCAGTCCGACGACCACTTCAGCTGCGGCGACAACCATGACAAAGAACGCCATGATCTGTCCGGCAACATCTGCGTGGATACGTGCGAAGGTCACGAGGGCGAGGTTCGCGGAGTTCAGCATGAGCTCCACACCCATCAGTGAGATCACAGCGGAACGCCTCACGAGGACTACGACCGCTCCGATGGAGAAGATCACGCCCGCGAGGATCAGGTACCATGCCATACTCATTTGGCAGCTCCTTCACCAGGTGTGTGCGGCTGAGCATTGTTATTGCTTCCGCCCTGCGTAGGGCCGGCGTTCGCGCCCGGTCCCTGTACATGATCAGTATTGGCTTGTCCGGCATCCGGTGCGGTCTGCACCTCGCCCATGCCCTTCGGATCAGCTTCGTTGGCCGAGGTCTCGGCCTGCGCGTTGCGGTCAGCCGCGGACGCTTCAGGCTGGTTGAGGCCGGTGGGCGCGGAAGGCCCCGGCATGCCCCAGGCTCCGGATCGAGGAACCGACACGTTTTTTCCTGCCTTGAATGGTGAATCGTCCAGCAGCCCGGCGCGCGTCAGCTGCAAAGACTCTGCAATGTCAGGGGCAACCTGGTTCAGTGAACGGCCCAATCCTCGCACGCGGAAGACACGCGGCACGGAATCTTCCACCGGGGCGAGTGTGTCGCCGCCGATTGCCGGAACGTCCGTTGCGTTCGAATGAGCGAACACGCCAGGCGCCGGAAGCTGTCCAATGTGACGGCCGCTTTCCTTGAAGGCCTTCATCTTGGCTTCAGCCGTAGTGCGCTGGTTGAACGAGGGTCCCAGGCGGTCCGTGTGAGCCAGCAGCATCGCGCCGATCGCGGCAGTGATGAGCAGAGTGCCCGCTAGTTCCATTGACATCCAGTGGTCTGCGAACAGTGAGGATGCCAGCGAGGTGACCGGCTCATTGGAGTACGGGTCAACGCTCGAGGCTTTGCTCGCGGACAACACTGTTTTCGCGCCGATACCGGCAAAAATGGCGATCATGCCGAGCCCGCCGATGCATGCGGCAGTGATTGCACCGCGTGACTGGAATTGGTATCCGTCGGTGGCTCCCAGGCCGATCATCATGATGACGAACAAGAACAGCATCATGATGGCGCCGGTGTAGACGACGACTTGGACAGCACCCAAGAACGGTGCTCCCAGAGCGATGAACAATACTGCCAGTCCGATCATCACCGCGACCATACAGATCGCGGAGTACGCAGCTTTCTTGAAGAAGAGCACACCGAGGGCGCCCAGCACCATGACGACGGCGACGCAACTGAAAAGGATCGCCTCGCCTGTGCTGCCCATCAGTGGCCATGCTGTTTCTGTCACCGCGCAGCCTCCTGTTCAACTGGTTGTGCAACCGCCTGCTGAGCGGACTGCAGTGAAGAATCTTCGGGTCGACGCTCGCGTACCCAGTCGATCTGGCGTTGCGTCGGTCCAGCCACCTCACCCTTGTAGTAGTCGTCGTCGGACATGCCTTCGACCATCGGGTGCGGTGGTGCCAGCATGCCGTCGGCAAGGGGAACAAGAAGCTGGTGCTTTTCGTAGATTTCCGCTTCGCGGCGGTACTCCGACAGTTCGAAGTTGTGTCCCATGGTGAGCGCACGCGTGGGGCACGCTTCGATGCAGAATCCGCAGAAGATGCAACGCAGGTAGTTGATCTGGTAGACCGCGCCGTAACGTTCCCCTGGCGAGTACTGTGCGTCAGGCGTGTTTGAGTGGGCTTCGACGAGGATGGCGTCGGCCGGGCAGGCCCACGCGCACAGCTCGCAGCCGATGCACTTTTCCAGGCCGTCGGCGTAACGGTTGAGCTGGTGACGCCCGTGGAAACGCGGCTGCACGAACGGCCCCTCGAAGGGGTACTGTTCGGTGACAGTGGGGCGGAAGAATGACGTGATCGTCACGCCATACCCTGCCACGGGGGCAAAGAACTCACTGACCGGGCCGCGATGATCGTGCTCGTAGAGCAGCTCCTCATCGGGTCCCAGTGGCGGAAGATGCTTGTCTGACTTACTCATCGGTTTCCTCCTGAGCATCAGTCGCGACAGTCGTGTTGGCTGCAACCCCAACTGGCTGGGCTCTGCGGGCTCGCGGTGACGGCGGCAGCTGCTGGCCGGGCTTGGGCGGGACAGGGAATCCGTCGGCTAACGGATCGAACGTTTCGGTCACGTCGTCTCCCTCGCCGGTGGTTTCGCCCTCACCGGAATCCAGGAACCACATGACTGCAAGGGCGATGACGAAGATCGCGAGGATCACGCCGAGGATCACCGGCATCGAGGTGTCAACCCAGGCGGTCACTCCACGCAGCACTGCTACGGCAACGACCCATGCCAGGGCAACCGGGATGAGACGCTTCCAGCCAAACTGCATGAACTGGTCGTATCGGATACGCAGCAGAGTGCCTCGCGTCCAGATCATCAGGAACATGAAGAACCACATCTTCAGGAAGAACCACACGATTCCGAACCATCCGTCGTTGATGACGGGCACGTGCGACAACGGCCACGGTGCGTGCCATCCGCCAAAGAACATGGTGGTTGCCACGGCTGACACGTTCAGCATGTTGACGTATTCGGACAGGTAGTACCAGCCGAATTTCATAGAGGAGTACTCCGTCATGTGTCCGGCGACAAGTTCGCCTTCAGCTTCGGGCAGGTCAAAAGGCAGGCGGTTAACCTCGCCGACTGCCGAGATGCAGTAGATAACGAAGGCGGGTGCCAGCGTCACTGCCCACCAGAACGGAGTCTGTGCGGCAACGATCTGGGAGGTGGACATTGATCCCGACATGATGAACACGGAGACCAGGGCCAGGCCCATCGACAGTTCATAGGAGATCACCTGCGCGGATGAACGCACGGCGCCGTACAGCGGCAGCGTTGAACGCGTCGACCAGCCACCGAGGACGATGCCGTACAGGCCCAGCGAGGTGATCGCCAGGATATACAGCGCAGCAACCGGCATGTCGGCCAGCTGCAGTGGCGTTGAGTGGCCGAACATGCTGACGTTCGGGCCAAGCGGGATTACTGCGAACACGCTGAATGCGCAGAACGCTGCGATGGCCGGGGCCATGAAGTAGAGGAATTTATCGGAGCGCCTGGTCCACATGTCCTCTTTGAACAGCAGTTTCAACGCGTCAGCGAAAGCCTGGAACAGGCCGAACGGGCCGGCAACGTTCGGGCCGGGCCTGGTCTGCATGCGTCCCAGTCCGCGTCGTTCCACCCACAGGGCGAGCAACACGTTGAAAATCAGGAACAAGATGATGAAGACCGCTTTGATGAGGGTCAGCCACCACGTTTCCTGGGAGAAGTCCGCCACTGTGTAGTCGGGAATCGCCAGCGGAAGCGTTGTCATCATCGGGTCACCTCCACTGCGTGTGAGAGCGTCACAACGGAACCGGCTGTTCCCAGTGACTCATGTACAAGTGATCCTTGGGAGCACTCAGGCAGCCAGACCACACGATCGGGCAGATCGGTGACCTCCACCGGCAGCGTGAGCGATCCGCGTTCGGAGCTAACAGTCAGGGCGTCGCCTTGCGACATTCCCAAAGCCGACAGCGTTGCCTGCGAGATGAAGACAACGGGGCGGCGCGCTGTTCCAGCCAGCTGCGGTGCGCCGTCCTGAAGGCGTCCGGCGTCGAGCATCGGTTTGTGAGTGGCCAGAACAGCCTGTCCCTCGCTCACCGATTCGACGGGCGGGGCGGTTGTGGTAGCCACATCCATGACGCAGCGTTCACCGGACCAGTCCATCACGGGGTTGACCTCGTCATACAGATCCTTCAGCGTGGCTCCACCCAGATCGACATCAAATTCGCGCGCCAGTCGCACGAGCACATCGCGATCAGTCAGCGAGCGTGACGAGATCGCCTGGCCGAAGGGGCGCAGTCGGCCTTCCCAGTTGATGAAGGTACCGTTCTTTTCCAGCGGCGGGGCAACGGGCAGCACCACGTCAGCAAGCTCAGTGACATCGGACGCGCGCACTTCCATCGACACGAGGAAGTCCACTGCGTCGAGCGCATTGCGTGCCGCTTTCGGATCGGGCAGGTCACGCAGGTCAACACCTCCCACGATCAGGGCGCTGACAGAGCCGGTGCGCACACCGCCCAGAATGTCCTGAATGTCCATGCCGGTTGTGGTCGGCATGCCTGCCGTATCCCAGCCCATGCTTTCGCGGGCACCGGCATCGGCAAGTGAGCGACCAAATGGCAGCAGGCCGGGAAGAAGTCCGGCTTCAACCGCTGCGCGGTCACCGCTTCGGCGTGGAACCCACTGGAGTCGGGCTCCAGTTGCCTGAGCGAGCTTGGCGGTTGCAGTCAGCAGCCCGGGGGTGCGCGCTGCGCGTTCTCCGACCAGGATGATCCCGCCGTCGGACAGGGATTCGACGAGGGCGGTGCCTTCGGCCGCTGCTCCGCTGGTGAGCGACGCGAGAACTTCGGTTTCAGTTCCGGGTGCGGCGTGCACCACCTGTGCGTTGAGCTTGAGTGATCCACTTGTCGTCATCGGCGCAATGGTCGTGACGTGAGTGGTTCCCTTCAGGACGCCTTTACGCAAGCGCAGGAAAATGGATCCGCATTCGTCTTCGGGCTCGAGTGCGACCAGCAGGACGCTCCCGGCCTTTTCCAGATCCGCATACGTCACACCCAGCCCTGTTCCTGCTACGTGTGCTGCGAGGAATTGGCGTTCTTCCTCGCTGGTTTCGCGAACGCGTGCATCGATGGAATCGGTCCCCACAACAGTGCGAGCAAACTTGGACCATGCCCAGGCATCCTCGAAGGTCAGACGGCCGCCAGGAAGCATGCCAACTGTTCCCTTGTCACGCGCCACCTTCAGTCCTTCAGCCACGCGGTGCAGCGCGTCGGCCCAGGAGGTCGGCACCATCTGACCGTTTTCGCGAACCAGCGGTGTGGTCAGGCGGGATTCACGATCCCATTCAAAGGCGAAGCGATCCTTGTCGGTGATCCACTCTTCGTTCACGTCCGGATCGTTGCCGGCCATGCGGCGCACGACCTGGCCGCGACGCACGTCGATACGGATCGCTGATCCGGATGCGTCGTGTTCTGACACCGACGGTGTGGAAACCAGGTCGAAGGGGCGTGCACGGAAGCGGTAGGACGACGCGGTGAGCGCGCCGACCGGGCAGATCTGAATAACGTTGCCGGAGAAGTACGAGGCGAATGCGCGTCCCGACTGGTCGTATCCTGATGGTGGAAGCTCTCCCCCGTTGATGGATCCAATGACGCCAGCCTCGCCGTATGGGCCAGACAGCGGCACAGTTCTCGCGTCGTGGGCACCTTCGTCGTGGAACCCGATGACCTGGGTGTCGAAGGAGCCGATCTGTTCGCCCATGAAGTAATGGTCGTCTGTCGGTGAGGTACCGCCGCCGCGACCTTGCAGGTCGATGAACGCGTCGCCTGCAATCTCCTTACCGAAACGCACGCAGCGCTGGCACAGGATGCAGCGGTCACGGTCCAGCATGATGTGGCTGGTCAGCTTCAGAGGCTTGGGGAAGGTGCGCTTGGCGTCAGCGAATCGTGACTTTGCGCGTCCTTCTGTCATGGCCTGGTTCTGCAGGGGACATTCGCCGCCCTTGTCGCAGATAGGGCAGTCCAGCGGGTGGTTGATCAGCAGGAACTCCATAACGCCGCGCTGTGCTTTGTCGGCAATCTCGGAGGTGAACTGGGTCTTGACGACCATTCCCGGGCTGACTGTCTGTGCGCATGAGGGCTGCGGCTTGGGCATGAAGCGCAGCTCGCCGGTCTTGCGGTCAGGCATTCCGACTTCGACAAGGCACTGGCGGCATGCAGCTGCAGGTGCGAGCAGTGGGTGATCGCAGAATCGTGGAATACGAATTCCAGCCTGTTCCGCAGCGCGAATGACCAGCGTTCCCTTGGGAACGGACATCTGGATGTCATCGATCGTAATATCGACCATTTCTGGCGCGTCGCTCATCGGGCACCTCCTCTAGTGAAGTTAGCGGACGCTTCGTACGGGAACAGCTCCTGTGCGGGCGTCGTCAAACCGGCTTCGAATTCTTCTCGGAACTTGCTGATGCCGGACCTGATTGGTGTGGCTGCAGCGTCACCGAGTGCGCAGAAGCTGCGACCGGCGATGTTCCCGGCGATCTCTTCGAGCAGATCGACGTCTCCGGGAAGCCCCTTGCCCTGTTCCAGGCGCAGCATGATCTGCTTGAGCCAGTACGTTCCTTCACGGCACGGCGTGCATTTGCCGCACGATTCGTGCTGGTAGAACTCGGTCCAGCGGGTAATGACGCGCACGACCGATGTGGTCTCGTCGAACACCTGCAGTGCACGCGTTGCCAGCATCGATCCGGCCTGTCCCACGGATTCGTAATCGAGGGACACATCAAGTTCAGCTTCGGTAAACAGCGGGGTGGATGATCCGCCTGGTGTCCAGAACTTGAGGGTGTGGCCTTCGCGGATGCCTCCGGCCATGTCGATCAGTTCGCGCATCGTGATGCCGAATGGTGCTTCAAACTGGCCTGGGTTCTTGACGTGGCCTGAGACGGAGAAAATACCGTGGCCCTTGGATTTTTCCGTGCCCATCGAGGCGTACCAGTCGTCTCCGTTGCGGAAAATCCCTGGCACCTGCGAAATGGATTCGGCATTGTTAATAACAGTCGGGCGCGCGTACAGGCCTTCAGCTGCCGGGAACGGGGGCTTCAGGCGCGGATGTCCGCGACGACCTTCCAGGGAGTCCAGCAGTGCGGTTTCTTCACCGCAGATGTAGGCACCGGCACCTGCGTGAGCAATGATGCGCAGGTCTTCCAGCAGGCCAGCCTCTTCAGCTTCGCGAATCGCATTCAGGAGGCGGCGGTAGACGTGGACGACCTCGCCACGCAGGTAGACGAAAGCGTGGTGGCAGTTAATGGCGCGGCATGTGATCGCCATGCCTTCAACCAGAATGTGCGGGTTCGCCATGATCAGCGGGATGTCCTTGCAGGTTCCTGGTTCTGATTCGTCGGCGTTGACCACGAGGTACCGCGGCTTGCCGTCATCGGGAGGCAGGAAGGACCACTTGAGTCCGGTCGGGAAGCCTGCGCCGCCTCGGCCTCGCAGACCGGCAGCCTTGACCTTCTCGACGATGTCAGACGGTTCAAGGGCGCGGGCGGCTTTCAATCCTTCGTATCCGCCACGGCTCAGGTAAGACTGCAGCGTCCATGACCGCTCTGCATCCCACCCGCGCGTCAGGATCGGCGTGAGGGTTGATGGTGCGCTTAAGGAGCTCACTTGTCCTCCTCCTGTTCAGAACCGGTCCGCACCGGAGCATTCCAGTTGTTCTGCTCTGCGATGCGCAGGCCCAGCAGTGAGTTCTCGCCCGCTGAAGGGCCCTCATGTTCGTGACCATCAAGAAAACCGGCAAGTACGTGCTCGACCTCTTTGAACGTGTGGACCGTGTCGGCACCACGCGTCGGGTGGATCGGCTTATCGGCCTCGATGTCGTCGATCAGCTGAATCGCTGATTGCGGTGTCTGGTTATCGAAGAACTCCCAGTTGACCATCATGACGGGCGCGTAGTCACACGCGGCGTTGCATTCGAGGCGTTCCAGCGTAATCTTGCCGGATTCACTGGTCTCATCGGTGCCAACTCCCACATGCTGTGAGACGGCCTCCCAGATTGCGTCACCGCCCAGCACGGCGCACAGCGCGTTCGTGCACACGCCCACCAGGTAGTCTCCCGTGGGATGGCGCTTGTACTGGGTATAGAACGTCGCCACAGCGGATACTTCCGCACGTGTCAGGTCGAGGATGTCAGCGCACAGCGCGATGCCGTCAGCAGTGATGTATCCGTCAACGGATTGCACGAGGTGCAGCAGCGGAATCAGTGCTGAGCGTGAATGTCCGGTGGGATACCGGTCCACAACCACCGCCGCTTCTTCACGCAGACGCTGTTCAACTTCTGGCGCGTAGCTCATCGGTCAACACCTCCCAAAACAGGGTCAATTGTTGCCAGGCAGACAACCACGTCAGCCAGCTGGCCCCCCTCGGTCATGATGGACAATGACTGCAGGTTGGCGAATGAAGGGTCACGGAAGTGCGCGCGGTAGGGGCGCGTGCCACCGCCGGAGACTACGTGGATCCCGAGCAGGCCCTTCGGATGTTCGATGGTCTGGTATACCTGACCGGCGGGAACAGAGAATCCCTCGGTCACCAGCTTGAAGTGGTGAATCAGCGACTCCATCGACTCGCCCATGATTTCGCGGATATGTTCGAGCGAGTTGCCCTGTCCGTCGGTTGCAACCGACAGCCGTGCCGGCCACGCGATCGAGGGGTCATCAACCATGGTCGGACCGCCCTCGCACTTCTCGAGGCGTCGGAGCACCTGCACGACGATGCGCAGTGACTGGTAGATCTCGTCGAAGCGAACGAGTGTGCGGTTGTAGGCGTCGGATGAATCGTAGGTGGGAACGTCGAATTCGAAATCTTCGTACCCGCAGTACGGTTGCATCTTTCGCAGATCAAACGGAATGCCGGCCGCTTTCAGGCCCGGTCCGGTCATACCGAGCGCCATAACTGCTGACAGCGGCATGTAGCCGGTACCAACGAAACGCTTTTTGAAGATCGGGTTCTGCAAGGTGAGGTCCTGCAGTTCGCCCACGTCTCTGCGGATGCGCGGCAGCTTTTCACGGATGAAGTCCACCGTTCCTGCCGGCAGGTCCTGTGCGACGCCGCCAGGTCGGATGTACGCGTGGTTCATGCGCAGGCCGGTGATGCGTTCGAAAATTCGCAGGATTTCTTCACGTGCGCGGAAGCCGATGGTCATCATCGTGGTGGCACCCAGCTCGTTGCCGCCGGTTCCGATTGCCACGATGTGCGAGGCTGCACGGTTGAGCTCCATCATGAGTACGCGGATCAGCGTGGCGCGCTCTGGAATCTGGTCGGTGATGCCCAGCAGTTTTTCCACCGCCAGGCAGTAGCCGACTTCCTGGAAGAACGGTGCGACGTAGTCCATGCGGGTGCAGAATGTGACGCCCTGTGTCCACGTGCGGTATTCCATGTTCTTTTCGATGCCGGTGTGCAGGTAGCCGGTGTCAACGCGTGTTTCGCGCACGAGTTCGCCGTCCAGTTCAAGGACCAGGCGGAGCACGCCGTGCGTCGAGGGGTGCACTGGACCCATGTTGAGCACGATGCGTTCGTTCGTGATCTTTTCGATTTCGGCGAGGACGTCTTCCCAGTCACCGCCCTGCGCCATGACTTCGGGAATGTCGTCGACATCGATGTTGGCTGTTCCGGGGGTTGCCCGGAAATTGACACGTTGTGCGTTCATCAGTTGTACGACCTCCGTGTGTCGGCCGGTGGAACGGTGGCTCCCTTGTATTCCACGGGAATGCCGCCCAGTGGGTAATCTTTGCGCTGCGGGTGTCCTACCCAGTCATCCGGCATCGCAGTACGCGTCAAAGAGGGGTGGCCATCAAAGATAATGCCCATCAGGTCCCACGTCTCGCGTTCCTGCCAGTCGTTCGCGGGGTAGATGTCGACGATGCTGGGGATGTGCGGATCTGCGTCCGGGCACGTGACTTCCAGTCGCAGCATCCTGTTATGGGTGATCGACATGAACGGGTAAATGGCGTGGAGTTCACGGCCCCTGTCGGCCGGGTAGTGCACGCCGTTGGTGCCGATGCACAGTTCAAAGCGCAGGTCCTGGTCGTCACGCAGGTGACGTGCCACGCGCTGAATGTGCTCGCGCGCAATGAAGATCGTCAGTTGATCGTGTTCGACAACGACCTTTTCGATGACGTCGTTGACATCAAGGCCATCCTCGGTAATCAGTTCTTCGAGGATGTCCACGACCGAGTCAAACCACGATCCGTACGGCCGCTGGCTGGGGGCAGCGAACGTCGCGGCCTGCTGCAGCCCGCCGAAACCGGTGGTGTCTCCGGCGTCGTGAACGCCGAACATGCCGGTGCGTTGGGCCACCACGTCGGGGGCCTGGAAGGATCCCAGCGCCTGCATCTGCCCCTGCGGCTGCACCTCATCAGGGGTAGGCGTCACTGATTCAGTTTCGCTCACGACAGGAGTCCCTTCATCTGGTGGGTCGGTGTAGCAGCAAGTGCTGCCTGCTCGGCCTTGCGTGCGATTTCCTGACGGTGGACGCCAAGCGGCTCTTTGCCGATCTGCTCACGCAGGGTGAGGACGGCGTGGATCAGCGCTTCGGGGCGAGGTGGGCATCCGGGCAGGTAGACATCCACAGGCAGGAAGTGATCGCAGCCCTGGATGACGGCGTAGTTGTTGAACATGCCGCCGGACGAAGCGCAGGCGCCCATCGAAATGACCCACTTGGGGTCGGCCATCGAGTCGTAGACGCGACGGATGATCGGTGCCATCTTGTGGGAGACACGACCCGAGACGATCATGAGGTCGGAGTGACGCGGCGAGGCGCGGAACACTTCCAGTCCGAATCGTGACATGTCAAAGCGAGGGGTGCCGGCTGCCATCATTTCAATCGCGCAGCACGCCAAGCCCATGGTGACAGGCCACTGGCTGTGTTTACGACCCAGCCCCAGCAGTTTTTCCATGCTGGTCAGAGCAATGCCTGCAGGTAACGCTTCTTCGATACCCATGAGTCCTCCTTCGCTCCTAGTAGTCCAGCCCGCCGCGGCGCCACTCGTAAATGTAGGGCACCGTGATCAGGGCGATAAAGGTCAACATGACAACAAGCCCGAACAAGCCCAGCTGGTTAAAGCTGACGGCCCACGGGTACATAAAGACGACCTCGATGTCGAAGATGATGAAGGTCATCGCGACGAGGTAGTAGCGCACCGGGAAACGGCCTTCCTCAATGTGCTGAGGGCCTGGATCAATGCCACATTCGTAGTTGTCAGCTTTGGTGCTGTTCTTGCGTGTGGGTCCCAGGATCGCTGATGCGCCCAGGCCGCCCAGCGCCAGCACGATGGCTGCTGCCGCCATAATCAGCAATGGCACGTAGGGATTGGTCATTGTTCCTCCCGGTTATTGACGAGGGCGGTCAGCCCGATGGCACAACTGCAACACGGAGATTGCTGAGTCGATCTCATACCTTGGGCACCACCTTCGTGAGGGTAGTAATCAGACGGTCGTCCCATTGACCGCCGCTACGTTCAAAACCATCTGATAACAGTTTATGGACAAGTGTCATCAAGCGTGGGATTCCAAGCCCCGTATGTGTACACAAGTGCATCACTTTCGGGTTCTCGATCAGCCGCACGAAGATTCGTCCCATGGAATAGTACCCGCCATATTCCTGTTTCATCGCATGAGGGTACTCTTCCATCGCCTTATCCATGCCGGCAAGCGTCGTGCGGGCAAGACCCTGAGCCATCGCCATTGCAGCAAGACGACCCGCTTTCAGGGCCGGCGCGATTCCCTCGCCGTTGAAGGGTGAGACCATTCCGCCAGCATCACCCACCAGCACCAGTGAGTTCGCGTAGTGGGGTGTGCGGTTAAAGCTCATCGGCAACGCTGCGCTGCGCAGGGAGCCAACCTGATTGTCAGGCGTGAAACCCCACTCGTCGGGAAGGGAATCGACCCATTGCTTCAGCACTTTGTGGTACGGCAGTTTGGTTGCCTTCGCATCTGAAGAGACTGATCCCAAGCCGACGTTGACGGTGCCGTCACCCATCGGGAAGATCCAGCCGTAACCGGGCAGCGGTTCGGATTTGCCGGGCTGTCCTGCATACAGTTCGAGGTGGGATTCCATCCACTCTTCATTTGAGCGAGGTGAGCGGAAGTACGTGCGTGCCGCCACTCCGAGGGGACGGCGCGGATTCTTTTCACGTCCCATTGCGGTGGCCAGTCGCGCCGACACGCCGCCTGCATCCACCACAAGTTTGGCGTGGAACTCGACATCTTCAGCGTCTTTACCCTGCCCGATGCGCGCGCGCACGCCAGTGATGCGCCCAGTTGAGTCAGTCAACGGTCCTGTCACCGTACAGTTTTCGACCAGGCGCGCACCACGATTGCATGCGTGCTGAATGAGGTCTTGGTCGAGTTCCGTGCGGCGACGTGTCATGCCGTATCCGGGCAGTGATTTTTGGTCAGGCCATTCCAGTTGCAGGCGATGCCCGCCACCAATGACCGTCAATCCGCGGTTACGCGTCCACGTGCTTGTATCGACGCCCATCACAATGAGTTCGTACACGGCTGCAGGGGTCAGCCCGTCGCCGCATATCTTGTCCCGCGGGAATGATGCTTTTTCAAGTACGAGGGCATCAATGCCGGCACTTGCCAGGTGGTAGGCAGTTGATGCACCTGCCGGCCCGCCACCGACGATTACGACGTCAGCATCATCATGCTTCGCCACACCGTCAGACACAGTGTCTCCTCTACTTGTTGTCAAGCCTCATTCGACTAGCACCCTACTCCGATTGCCCCAAAGGGCGCATTTCGTCATTTTGGCGCGAAAAAAGACTGGTTCTTTGATGTATTTGAGAAAGGGGGCCTTTACCTATTTCAGGTATCGTGAAGCGCGTCTCATTGGGCACGTCGGGCACGATGCAGCGCAACGATGCCGCCTGTCAGATTCCTGTACTCCACGCTCTCCCATCCGCTCCGCGCGATCATCTGCCCCACAGTGATCTGGTCGGGCCAGCTCTGGATCGTCTCAACCAGGTAGTCGTACGCCACGTCGTCAGATGAAACCAGGCGTGCCAGCGTCGGCATGACCACCATCTGGTGGATGCGGTACAGGCGCGAGAAAATCGGGTCAGTCGGGTGGGAGAATTCACAGATCACCAGTCGCCCGCCCGGTTTCGTCACGCGTGCCATTTCACGCAAGGCGCGTTCCGGGTCGCTGATATTGCGCAGCCCGTACGACATGGTCACGGCGTCGAATGTCGCGTCTCCGAATTGGAGGTTGGTGGCATCGCCCTGAACAAATGAGATCTCCGGGTGGCGCTCACGGCCTACCGCAATCATTCCTTCTGACAGGTCGCACGCCGTCACGCGTGCGCCACCGGCAGCGATCGCCGCAGCTGATGCACCGGTTCCGGCAGCAAGGTCGAGGATTTCCTCCCCAGGCTCGCCATCGACTGCAGTGCGCAATGCGCGCAGCCACACATGATCCATCCCACCGCTGGCAAGTGCATTCATCATGTCGTATCGACGTGCCACGGAATTAAACATTGCCGCAACTTCGCCGGGATCCTTATTCAGTTGCGCGCGCATGCCCGCCGGTGAGCTGTCGTCATTGAGGTCAGCGTCCTGGTCATAGACGTCGTAGTTCAGACCTGCCGTTTCATTCATGTCTCTATCTTTTCATGGTCTGGATACGATGGCCTCATGTCTGGCACTTTCGGTTCCGTATCTCTCAATGGCAAACTCCACGTCTCTATTGCTCCACTACCGCCTTCACACCTCTGTGCGACGCGTCCGCTGGCCTCACTGCTGCCCAGCCCTGCAGACGCGTTGACGTGGTTGGGAGATCGCTGTTCGATCGTTGCCGATGGGCGCACTGCCACGATCACTGTGACAGGTACACAGGCCATCAGACAGGCGTCGTCAGAGTGGACGAACGTGTGCCAGGACGCCCTCGTCGATACTGATTCGACAATTGACGAGGGGAGCTCACGCCTTTGTGGACCGGTTGCATTGGCCTCGTTCGGTTTTGCATGGAATACGCGCGGTGTCCTGATCATTCCGCACACCGCAATCGTCGAGCGCGATGGCGCGCGCTTCGTGATCACGACAGCGCTCGACCAGGATCCTGCTGATCCGATTCAGGCAGCCTCCGCTCTTGCCGAGGCAGCGCTCAGTACGCAGCTGACTACGCCGAAAGGACTGATGACACAGGCCGGGCGTATGACGCAGAACCAGTGGCTCAGCGCGGTGCGCCGCGTGATCCGGCGCCTGAACTCGGGAGCAGCATCGAAAGTGGTGATGAGTCGCGACATGGTCGTGGACAGTCCGACCGCTATGGATGAGCGATACCTGGTCACCCAGTTGCACGAGCAGTTTCCTTCGACCTGGACATATGCCGTTGCCGGTTTAGTGGGCGCCACACCGGAGATATTGGCGTCTAAAGAAGCTGATCATGTGTACTCGCGCGTCCTGGCTGGCACTGCAGCTCCCGGAAATGCTGACGAGTTGATGTCGTCAGATAAGAATCGTCGTGAACACGCGCTGGCCGTTGAATCTGTCACCCGCCGCCTCGAACCGATGGCCACGTCCGTCGAGTGCCCGTCCCAGCCTAGCGTGATCGAACTTCCAAACGTCATTCACCTGGCAACCGAAGTCAACGCTGTTGTGCCGGATCACTCCCTCCTCGACGTGGTGGCTGCTTTACATCCCACGGCAGCGGTGTGCGGCACACCGACAACACTGGCGTACGATCTGCTGGAATCCTTCGAGCAGACTCGTCGCGGCCGCTATTCAGGCCCGGTGGGCTGGGTTGATGCGAATGGCGACGGTGAGTTCGGCATTGCGTTGCGATGCGGACAGTTCACGCGTGAGCGCACACAGATCCGTGTCTTCGCTGGTGGGGGCATCATGCCTGACTCCGTGCCGGAGATGGAACTGGCCGAAACGCGCGCGAAGATGTCCCCTGTTCTGGACGCGCTGGGCGTGTAGATTGCGCGATTGGGTACTGGTGGTATCCGCCTAACGGAAGTATCGGCGGCCGTGTGGCGCGGCGTGGTGTGGTTGCCTCGGTGACGACGCTGCGGCGGCGCGGCGTGGTCACGTCGGTGCGGGCGTGCGTGCACCGACCCCTCAAACTGGCGGGCGCACGTGCATATACCCCTAAAAAGTCTCGCCAGAATGCACATACCCCTAGAATTGGCGGTTAGCCATTTCATCGCTTTCCCATATGCGCAGGTCACGGGGTGTTGCGCGGAGAGCGCCAGCGGACGGTCGCGGTTCTTCTAGGGGTATGTGCACAAAATGCCGAAGATTTAGGGGTATGTGCACAAAAAGATCGAAAATCTAGGGGAATGTGCACGATTCAGCCTTAAATCTAGGGGGTCGTGCGCCGACAGTCGGGCGATGCGTGAAAAGAGCCTCTACCTAGATGACGATGCTGGCGGACATGCGGGAACTACATGCGGCTGGGAGGTTCGGGTCAGGATCTCATCGAGAGCGCTGCGCACGCTGTCAGGAACCACAAGGTATTCGGGTTTGTGCGGCCACTGTATCGTCGGGGTTGGCTCACCCAAAGAGACGAGGCCACCCAAAGCGCGTTCACCTTCCTCACGAATCATCTCGATCGCGCGTTCCTTGGCCGGATAGCCGATCTGCGCCTTGAACAGCAGGTCGAATGCGTCATCAAACCACGGATCGTCCGCCACTGTCAGTGCTTCCGCAGACATCTCAACCGTAACCTGCTGATCTGCCGGAACGTCAGCAATCGTGACTTCATAGGACAAGGTCTTGTTGCAGTAGGTCAGCGCCACGCGTTCAGAGGCAACCTTGTCGTTGTTGACGGTGATCGTCACGTCACCCTCGTCAATGGGCGCAACGCCGCGGAAGACGAGGGTCCACGTGCGCGTGGCCGGGAGAACGTCGACATGGTCGGCAGGCGGGTAAATGGTGAAGGTACGCGTGTCGGAATCATCGGCAGGCGACCAGTTCAGTGAAAGAGTGGTTGCGGCCCATGCGACATTTTCCTGTGCGGCTCCGTCATCTTCCCACAGGACGAACTCACCATTATCACCGGGCATGACGATGACGCGCAGATGCTCGGGGTTGTCAACATTGTTGAGCTGGTCGGGCGCGTTATCCTGCAGCGGGATGATTGCGCCTGCGGGAGCGAAAACCGGGTAAGAATCCAGATCGCGCCATACGCGCAGGCGACGGCCGGCTTCACCGCGAGATTCGACTCGTCGACCTGTAAAGAAATCGAACCACGTGCCGCGCGGGAACCAGACGTCGGCCTGGGCTTTCATCGTGTCGTGCTCGCGTGGATCAGTGATGGCAGCGACCAGCAGCTGCGAACCGAAGCGGAATTCGTGCGGGTGATCGCAGGCATCGGCAGTCTCGGGTGCCTGCCAGTACATCGGCTCAACGAGCGGCCGCCCCTCGTAAGCGGTGTGCCTGTTCATCGTGTACAGGTAGGGAATCAGTTGGTGGCGCAGACGAAGTGCCTGGTTCATCACGCTGCGCGTCTCGTCGTGGAAGTTCCACGGCTCCTTTGAGTTGAAAGCTGATTCAGTGGAGTGCAGGCGGTTGATCGGGCTGAAGGTACCCAACTGGTACCAGCGTGCCTCCAGTTCTTCGTCGCGCACACCGAACATATGTCCGCCGATGTCGTGGCTCCACCAGGAGTATCCGATGTTGGAGGCCGTGGATGTGAAGAAGGGTTGGAACTTGAGCGAGTCCCACGACACGACCGTGTCGCCGGAGAATCCAACCGGGTAGCGGTGTGAGCCTGGCCCTGCGTAGCGCGAGAAGGTCAGCGGACGCTCCCCTGCCTGCGCGGAATCGAGGAAATGCAGGTGGTTGATCATCCATAACGGGTCCAGGCCGGGCTGACGGGTTGTTCCGCCTTGCTGCCAGTCAAGCCACCAGAAGTCGACCCCTTCCTTTTCCATGGGGTGAATGACTTCTTCGAAGTAGATCTGCATGAAGCGCGGATCTGTCAGGTCAAATTCGGCCGGGTCCTCACTGGCCGGATCGATTCCCATGCGTGTGGCGACCCGCTGGTACGCCTCTTCAAAGGCACGGATCCCGTCGGCCGGATGCAGATTCAGCGTCGTGCGCAGCCCCCGTTGATGGAGCCAATCGAGGAACTGTTCAGGTTGCGGGAACAGGTCACGATTCCATGTGAATCCAGTCCATCCGGTGCCGTACTTCGGGTCAATGTCGTGGACAAGGTGCCAGTCCATGTCGATTACGGCAACGGACAGTGGCACGCGCTCGTTCTCAAAGCGTGTGATGAGCTCGCGGTATTCCTCGTCCGAATAGGCGTGGTAGCGGCTCCACCAGTTGCCCAGTGTGAAGCGCGGCAGCAGCGGGGTCGGGCCTGTCAGCTGATAGAAGTCGCGCACCGCGTCCGCAAAATCATGCCCGTAGGCAAACAGATAGAAGTCGTGGGACGAGGGTGTCGCTCCGGACGGCTCATCCGGATTACGGGGCTGGACCCACGTACCGAATGCGTTGTCATGCCCGTCAACTTCGCTGACTTCGCGGATCAGGTTGGACTGGGAATCATCGATCACAGCCCACCCGTCGAATGCTGCGAGGCCTTCGTCCAGTTCAACAGGACCGTCGATCTGGTCGAGTGTACGGGCGGTGCCGCCCAGGTTGGCCCGAGCCGGTTCCGAGAAACGCCAGGTGGATCCCACGCCCTTGATAAACGCAGACAGCCCGAAACGGGAAAACGGTTTTTCGTCGTAGGTGATACGCACAGCGTCCGTATCGATCAGGACGCGCCCGTCGCGCCGGGTGACGCGGAATTTTGGAGTATCCCCAAAACTGCGGTTCAGAACGATCTGAGTGGCGTCGTCAACGAATTCGTCGGTGTCGGACCATTCGAATCGGATCAGCCGGTCGGTGATGATGCCGATGCGCCAGTGGGGCCCGCTCACTGTTCGCTGCGGATCCATCGAGGGGCGTGCCCCTATTTTGTCCATACTGAACAGTGAGTCGGCCACCATGGCGCTGTATCCTTCCAAGTTCAGGAGATATTGACCCGTTTAACAAGATGTTGACACGAGCATAGATCCTGGCATTTCTATTTCTGGATCTGCGATTGGAGTGTCACATCTGCGCTGGTCAGTTTGCCGTCACGCACATATTCGATGCTGACGTGGTCGCCTCCAGTGTAACGGCGAATGTAGCCGGTCAGAGACTTTCCGGATTCAACCGCATTACCGTCGACGGCGGTAATGACGTCACCAGCTTTCAGCCCTGCCTCGGCCGCGGCTGAGCCATTGTTGACCTCGCTGATGGCGGCACCCATGCGCGTGGTGCCATCGACTGTGGCTGTGCCGGTTGTAATGAGCACGCCCAACACAGCGTGGTCGACTTGTCCGTTCGCGATGATCTGTTCAGCGACAGACTTCACGAGGTCCGATGGAATTGCGAAACCAAGTCCGATCGAGCCTGCAGATGAGGAATCTGAGCCCATAGATGCGATCGATGAGTTAATACCGATGACTTTGCCCTGGGCGTCAAAGAGCGGTCCGCCGGAGTTTCCCGGGTTGATCGAGGCGTCCACCTGAATCGCATTGGTGATGACCGATGGGCTGGTTTCCTTGTTCTGATTTTGAGGAAGCTGTCCGAAGGGGTCACGTGGGTCGATCTGCTGCTGGTTGTCCTGTTGTTCGGTTGCCACCTCGACTGGGCGGTTCAGTGCCGAGACGACGCCGGTGGTGACGGTTGAAGACAGACCCAGTGGCGATCCGATCGCCATCACGTCCTGTCCCACCTGGACATCCGCAGATGACCCGAATGCGGCGACAGACAGGTCTGCGGGAGGATCCACAATCTGCAGCACGGCCAGGTCGGTACTCGAATCGACGCCGACAATTTCGGCGGCATAGATTCGCCCGTCAGACAAGGTCACGCTGATTCGACCATTTGAGGCATTTTCAGCCGCTGATACAACGTGGTAGTTCGTCACGATGTGACCGGCTGAGTCGTACACGACGCCCGATCCGATGTCGGCTGTTTGCCCGCCTTGGACGTTGATGGACACCGTTGCGGGAGAGACCGCTGCGGCAACTTCTGCCCACGTCGCATCACTGCTGATGACAGGTGCAGGTTGTTGCGAGGCGTGCGAACTCTGCGAACTGGTAGCGGTTGCCGTCGAATTATTTGAACCGACGAATTCATTAATCCCCCACGCGCCGCCAAGAGACAGGGCGACGGCCACAAGCATCGCAGCAGCAACTGCGCCCCAGCCCGGGCCATTCTTCCGCGTCTTTCGTGCACGTTTCGTCGAGGATGCCGGCGCGGCAGTGGCGACTCGACCATAGGAAGCGGATCCGGGCTGAAGGTTCGGTGATGCGTAGGGATTGCGGGAATCGTGCGAGTACTGGTCACCTCGTGACGGACCTGCATACTGGCCGGATTGCGTGTACTGGCCGTTCGCCCCCTGAGCATACTGGCTAGCTCGTGAATACTGGCCGCCCTGCAGGTATTGCGTGCGCTCAGGTGACTCACCTTGGTCATACGACTGCCTGTGCCCGTACGACTGGTTCTGGCCACTCGCCGCACTTTCTCCATACGACTGGGAGCTCGGGGCTACGAAGCCATCGCTGCCGCCTGCGTAGGCCGAAGAACCGCGCCCTGCGTAGCTGGGCCCGTCCGGGCGGATATATTCCGTCGAGTTCGAGGGCGACCCGTAGGCATATCGGGATCCCTGCTGAACCTGCCGGCTCTGCTCGGTTTGCTCACTCGACTGGCCCTGATATCCCTGATCGCCCTGATTTCTCTGATCGCTCTGATAACCTCGCTCCTTGAGATCACTCTGCTCACCCAGATCGCCCCGTTCGGCGCCATCGCGATCGGAACGCGGCAGGTCACTCGGCGGCATATATGCCGACGAGTGGTCAGAGGTTTCCTGTGGCGCGTAAGCGTCGCGCCCATCTGGTGTCTCGTTCTGATCATTGAATTCAGATCGAGGAAATTGCTCGTTTGTCATACGTCCTTCTTTTTCTGGTCTGTGTGATGCCCAGTATGACAAGGGATCTTCCAGATGACCTGAAGGTTATCTGGAAGTTTTCTGAGAACGTGAAGGTGTGAGAATTCTCCGCATACCGTCAGCATCCCTCGTCAATTTGACATGAATCACAGACGGTTCATCGATGGGGAGCGCCAGGGCCTCTGCCACATCATCCAGGCTCACGGCCGCGCAGTAAGACCACCCGTAGGCTCGGCATAGTGATTCGATATCAACGCTCTGCGCGCAGCCAAACCATCGCTCGTACATCGATTGAGGTGCCTGTCCATGTTCAAGCGAGGCGAAAATGGATCCGCCCTGATCGTCCAGAACAATGATCGACAGCGCTCCACCACCGCGAAGCGCCAGTGCCGACGCATCATGGAAAAAAGTCAGATCCCCCATCACCGCGCGCACGCGCGCACCGTTGGCACTGCAGCCCCACGCCGTGGCAATCGTGCCGTCAATCCCGGCCAGACCGCGGTTCGACACGACGCTCGCCTGGGCAGGCGTACGGATCGCCAGGTCGAAAGCACGCACAGTGTTTGATGCTCCCAGAACCAGTACGTCGGTTCCAGTGTCGCGCCAGATCAGGTCCGCCACAGTGAGCATAGAGAACTGCTCGGGATCGAGCGCATCATCGGCATACCCTGAACGCTCACGCAGAGAGTCACGCCACTCGCCCCCCTCGCCCAGAGGCACATCACACAGCGAGGGCACAACACTGCTCGCCCTGCCTGCAACATCTGGCCATTCCGTATGCTCGCTGACCACTACGATGCGAGTATCATCGCGCGCAAGAAGCCTGGAAACAGGGCGCGACAACGTCGGTCGCCCCGTCACGATGACCTGCTCGATCTGGCTGAGCACGTCACTGTCACTGAGAATGCTTTGCTGATGCGGAATCCACGCGGAGCTTCCTGTCAGCCCACTGGTCGGCTCAGCGAGCAGCGGGATCCCGGCGCGCTCAGCCCATGCGGCGCTGTCGCGATGAGCACCGTCGCCGGCAATCATCACAGTGCGCAGATTCGGATCCACCACCTGCCGCCACGGGACCGGCTCACGCTCACATAAGAAGAAGCGGGTCGCAGAAACGGCGGGGTCACCCTCGTTCATCAGGATTTTCTCAAGGTCACCGGCACTGGCAGGTGCAAGAGGATCACGAAGTGCGACATTGAGGTGGACCGGGCCGCGATCGGTGGCTGACCATCCGCGAGCGGCAGCGACGAGGCGTCCAACGCGGGCCGTCAAAGCCCGGTCAGCAGTGGTATCAGCGGGAATGTCACACGTCATCGACACCTGCGAGGCAAAGATCCCCGCCTGCGTCGTCGTTTGCGAAGCTCCCACGGATCGCATTTCGAAGGGACGGTCAGCGCTGACCACGATCAACGGCAGATGGGAATGGTGAGCTTCGGCGATGCCGGCGTGCATCTCGGCAACGGCTCCACCTGACGTCATGATCAGCGCAACGGGCCGAGGCTCATGTGCCGCAGGAGTGAAGTCAGGTGTGGCCAACTCGTCGGCGCGAGACAGGCCGCCTGCAAAGAAGGCGGCATCACGCTCATCGAGCACAATCCACGTTCGGATATCGAGGTGGCGCTCACACGCGTCAAGCGCATAGGCGAACGGGGCTGATCGCGACCCGGGACTGTAGACGAAGTCACGCACACCGTGAGCTGCGAGCGCACGAACGATTCCAAGAGCAAGGCGAAGTGACTGAGTCATTGGCGTTCCTCATTCAGCACGGCGCACATGGCGTCTAATCGGTCGATCCACCTGTCCCGGCATCCGGCCGGCAGGGGGCATGCGTCAATCAATTTCTCATCCACTCTCATGTCATGCATCTGAATTCGGCCTGACTCCACTTTGAGCGGTTCGCGCACGGTGTCAGCATCGAACAGTTGCGCAGTTGCCAGTCCGCACGCCGTTTCGACAGGCAGGCAAGCCGCCAGTTGGAGGCCGCGCGCCAGCCCAATGGATGATTCGAGGGCGGAGGAGACCACTACTTTGATGCCAGCTCGTTCAGCAATCTCACGTGCTGCGCGCGCCCCTCCCAGCGGGGCAAGCTTGATGATCGCCACGTCGGCAGCGTGGGCACGAATAACGGCATAGGGATCTTCGGCACGTCGGATCGACTCGTCAGCGGCTATTGGCACGTCAACGCGGGCCCGCACGCGCGCCAGCTCTTCGACTGTGCGGCACGGTTGTTCCGCGTATTCCAGGCCACCGGCGCTGGCCGCTGCTTCGTGCAGCGCAGTAATCGCCGCGATAGCAGTGGGCACGTCCCACGCCATGTTGGCATCGATGCGCACATGCGGATCATCGCTGATGCGGGCAAGCTCGCGGGCAACAGCGGCAACGCGTTCACAGTCCTGGTCCACAGTCATCCCCGGGTCTGCCACCTTCACTTTGGCGGTAGTACATCCTCCGCTGGCTTGCACACGCTCGGCTGCCTCAGCTGGCGTTCCGACAGGGATCGTGACATTGACGGGGACGCTGGTGCGCCGGGCCGTGGGCGGCGTCTGCGTTGCAGCTTCGAGGGCGGCCATCAGCCACCGTGAGGATTCAGGCGGGCCATAATCCCAAAACGGCGCCGCTTCTGACCAGCCTTCAGGGCCGTGCAGCAGGAGGCCTTCTCGCTCCGTGACTCCACGAAAGCGCGTGATGAGCGGCGTGTGGTAGATCAGGACGGTGTCGATAGCGTCCAGCGTGCGGCGCGTGGCCGGTGCCAGCTCAGCGATGCGGACCTGTTCGATCGCGCATGAAGCGCCCGATCTTTCGCGAAGCGGATCGCCTGAGATTTGAGAGTGGTCATTATGTAACATCGCAGCCCTCCACGTAGGGTGGGATCATGATTCTGATTGCCTTGCTCTTCGGATTGGTGGTGCTGGCAGCGGCACTGTGGCTGCGTACCGATTCTCCGCGTTCACGATGGTGGCAGAACGCGAACGGACTGGTGGATGAGAAAATGGCGTTCGCCACGATCCCGGGCCTGGCTGGCGTGCTGCTCGGCATCAGTATCCTCGCATTGGGGTCGATGATTCCCAACCCCGCTGGCCGCTGGATTACAGGCGCGGCAGGTGCTCTGCTCCTCATAGCCGGTATTGTCGTCTCCATGATGGCCTTTGGACGAAAGCCGTTGCCGTCGTGGCTCACGCCTTCGTGGTATCACTCCGACCCAAAGCGGCGACCATAACAGCTTTAATCGTGTGCATGCGGTTCTCGGCCTGATCGAAGACGATGGAGCGCGGCCCCTCAAACACCTCGTCGGAAACTTCGATTCCATCCAGGTCAAACTCGTCAAAGATCTGCTGTCCGACGGTGGTCTTCAGATCGTGGAATGACGGCAGGCAGTGCATGAATTTCGCATCGGGACCGGCTTGTGCCATGAGCGCTTCGTCAACGCGGTAGCTGCGCAGCAGGTCGATGCGGTGCGCCCACACATCCTTAGGCTCCCCCATCGACACCCAGATGTCCGTGTGGACAAAGTCGACGCCAGCGACTGCGTCGACATCCTCGGTAATGGTCAGACGCGCACCCGACTCGTCGGACCGTGCCTGAGCCGCCTCGATGACGTCTTGCGGTGGCCATAGTTCCTTCGGTGCAATGATGCGGGTGTCCATGCCGAGGATCGCGCCGTTCACCAACAGGGACCGCCCCATGTTGAAACGCGCGTCCCCGACGTAGGCGTAGGCAATGTCATGGTCGTCCACGCCCTCGCTGTGTTCTCTCATCGTGAGTGTGTCAGCCAGCATCTGCGTGGGGTGCCATTGGTCGGTCAGGCCGTTGAATACCGGAACGCCTGAGTACTGTGCCAGCGTGTCCACAACTGATTGGTCGTCACCGCGGTACTCGATCGCGTCGAACATACGTCCCAGCACACGAGCGGTGTCCTCGATGGATTCTTTGTGTCCCATCTGTGAGCCTTGCGGATCGAGGTAAACGGTGTGGGCTCCCTGGTCTGCTGCCCCGACCTCGAATGCGCAGCGCGTGCGTGTCGATGTTTTCGCAAAGACGAGGGCGACGTTGCGTCCACTCATGAGTTGTTGTTCAGTGCCATTCTTCTTGGCTGCTTTCAGCGCTGCTGACAGGCATAGCAGGTTGTCCCATTCTTCGCGCGTGAAGTCAAGTTCACGAAGCAGGGATTGTCCGGGGCGCAGCATGGATGACAGATCTGTACTCATGGCTTCCAGATTAGCCGCTAGTGTGGAGGTCATGAGTGCTCTTCCATTTGTGTCCGACACCTTCGATCCTGATCGCTGGCGTGTTGTCGAGGGGTTCGAGGACCTGACCGACATGACGTATCATCGCGGAATTTCGCGCGGATCTTGCGACGGAGCGGCAGCCGGACAAGATCTGCCCTGGGTTCGTATTGCCTTTGATCGCCCAGACATTCGCAATGCTTTTCGACCGCTGACTGTCGATGAGTTGTACCGCTGTCTGGATCATGCGCGGATGAGCAGTGATGTTGCCGCGATCATCCTGACTGGCAACGGGCCGTCTGCCCGTGACGGTGGCTACGCGTTTTGTTCGGGTGGTGATCAGCGTGTTCGAGGCAACGACGGGTACCGCTACGAGGTGGATGGTGCTGACGCGGACGCCGATGTGTCGAGCCGGCGTGAGCAGATCGATCCGGCTCGGGCGGGACGTCTGCATATTTTGGAGGTTCAGCGCCTGATCCGCACCTGTCCGAAAGTCGTGATCGCTGCAATTACCGGGTGGGCTGCCGGTGGCGGTCACTCATTAGGAGTCGTGTGTGATCTGGCGGTCGCTTCCCGCGAACATGCTCAGTTCATGCAAACGGATGCCAACGTGGGGTCCTTTGATGCGGGGTACGGTTCGGCGCTGCTGGCCCGTCAGGTCGGTGATCGGCGCGCACGCGAGATTTTCTTCCTGGCTCGCCGCTATGACGCGGCAGAGGCGGAAGCGTGGGGAGCCATCAATCGTGCGGTGCCGCATGAGGATGTGGAAAACGTGGCGCTGGAGTGGGCGCACACGGTTGCCGGCAAGTCTCCACAGGCGATCCGCATGTTGAAGTTTGCGTTCAATCTGGCTGACGATGGTCTTGCCGGGCAGCAGGTGTTCGCCGGGGAGGCAACCCGGATGGCGTATATGACGGCGGAGGCTCAGGAGGGGCGTGACGCGTTCCTCGAGCACCGCTCCCCCGACTGGTCGACCTTCCCGTACTACTACTAAAGCCGGCCGGCTGACAGCTGGCCATTCATACTGCTGACGCGTGGCCCGTTGTCGGGTGACCTCACTGCGCCGGCCGACAACTGTCGGTGGCCTCGCGCATTACAGTGGCCACTGCTGACCTGTCCACGCAGCGTCGAAGAACATCCACTCATAGCGCGACGCAACTTCGAAGGCTTTCGCCATACGTTCCCTCCCCGCATCATCGCTGGCCTGCGCATACTGGTCCGCGTAGTCCTTTGCGCGCCGTGTTGCTTCCTCGAATTCTGGCCCCGTGTAGGTTCTGATCCAGTCACCGTAGGGGTGTGCGTCCAGCTCATCCTCGGAGTGGACACCCTCGCGGAGCCGATGCCCGACGAAATCGTAGAGCCAAAAGCATGGCAGCACTGCTGCAATGCCAACCCCCTGCGTCTCGGCATGCGTGCTGGCCAGCAGGAATGACATGTAGGCGCGACATGTGGGGTTCATGATTGCCCCCTCAAGGACGTCCACATGTGAGGCGTGCAGCGAACGCTCATCCACCATTGTCTGATGCGCACACCCCGACCAGAACGTCACTTCGTCAGCGTCACTGGCGCCAGCTGCCAGTGCGGACAAGGCGCGCGAATAGTCGATCAGGTACAACGCATCTTGGCGTAGGTACTCGTGGAATGTCTCCAGCTCAAGCGACCCGTCGGCAAGTGCGCAGACAAAGGGATGCTCACTGATCGCGTTGCGCACCGGTTCGATGCGCTGCCATACCTGGTCGGTAAAACTCATGATTCCTCCTTCCACAGGTCGACAAAGTGATGAACGGGACCGTGCCCCCTGCCCACATCGAGCGAGTCGGCAGCCAGGAGCGCGCGCGTCAAGTAATCCTTTGCCTGAGCAATCGCATCAACCCAGGTGTCTGTGCGGGGGCGTCTGGCCGCTATGGCACTGGACAGCGTGCATCCGGTGCCGTGAGTGTTCTGTGTGTCAACACGCGTCCCCTTCAGGAATGTGACCCCGTCACCATCAATCAGCACGTCTGTGGACGTGTCGGTCAAGTGTCCGCCTTTGATGAGGACGCGGGTCATGCCGCGCGCGAGAAGTTCCTTGCCCTGGTCGGTTGCTTCGTCCAGCGTTGTCGCCACATCGCAATCCAGCAGCACGGCTGCTTCGTGCAGATTCGGGGTAATCAGGTCAGCTTTCATGCACAGGTCGCGTACAGCGTCAACTGCGTCCTCGTCAACCAGTCGGTCACCGGAGGTCGCCACCATGACGGGGTCAAAAATCGTGTTCGAAAGGCGCGGCAGATACTCACCGATTGCGGCCGCAAGTTCCGCGCTTGCCACCATTCCCACTTTCGTGGCGTCCGGAGTGATGTCGTCCAGCAGCGTGTCCATCTGTTGGCGCACGAAGTCCACCGGGACGGGGAACACGCCTCGCACTCCTTGCGTCGATTGGGCGGTCAGCGCCGTAATGACACTCATTCCGTAAGCTCCTGAGGCGCTGAACGATTTGAGATCTGCCTGAATGCCTGCCCCACCGCTGGGGTCCGATCCGGCGATTGTTAGGGCTTTGACTGTTTTCATAAAATGTTCTCCTTCATCGCATGGATGATGCATGTGCTGCCATTCGGGGCTTGAATCATGAACTGGCGGGCGCACTGGGTACATGGCCGGCAAGTGCTGAGTCCCTTCCTCGGGGTCTGAATTGGGTGGTTAGTGACCCGCGCTGCGCAGGCCTTCTGCCCATTGATCTGCCAGTTCGCGTGCAGCTTCGCGCGCGTCGGGTGCTAGGCAAATTGCGGATACGACGGCCGCTCCGTCCAATCCTTCACGTGCCAGCGGTGCCATATCCGGTGCTTTGATGCCTCCGATTGCCACCGACGGCAGGTGTGTGCTGCGTGCGATCTGTCCTGTTCCATCGATGCCATGTTCCTCGGGAGCATCGGTTTTCGTGGAGGTATCACGCACGACGCCAATGCCGATGTAGTCGACGCGCCCCGGGTTCTCTTCGGCTTCCTTCAGTTCCTCAGGGGTGGAGGCCGACAAACCGATGATGGCCTCGGGGCCGATCAGCTTGCGGACAAGGGCAACCGGCAAGTCGGTTTGTCCAACGTGGACGCCTGCAACGTTCGCACCTGCCAGGCGTGCCGCCAGGAATACGTCCACACGATCATTGATCAGGAGTGTGACCGAGTCAGCGACAGCGTCGGCCACTTCCATCACTTCGTTGAAGAAATCCAGTGACTCGGCATCTTTACACCGAAGCTGCACGCATGTCACTCCTCCGGCGACAGCTTCTGCCACCGTTTGCGCAACGGTGCGTCCCGCAGCGTGGCACATGTCTGCGTCCGTGACAAGATAGATGCTCAGGTCGAGGGATGAGACAGCCTTGTTCATCACTGGCCTGGCCTCACTGCGCGATGATGGTGACGCGTTCAAAGTCCTCATCGCGGAAGTTGTCCAGCGCGTCGAGGAACTCCATTTGGAACGTGCCGGTTCCGCGTGCACGCTCCGCCGCGATTTCCGAGGCCGCCGCATACAGTGCGTGAACAGCAACCAAACCGTCAAGCTGGGTCCGAGCCACAGAGGCGAACGCGCCGGCCAGCGCGCCAAGTGAGCATCCCGCCCCAGTGATGCGGGTCAGCATATCTGAGCCACCCTCGACACGCACGATTGCGTCGGCTGAGACGATCGCATCGGACTTGCCGGACACAGCCACCAACGATCCATATTCGCTGTTGATGCGGCGGGCGGCATCGATGGCGGCGTCCACCGCATCAGCGGAGTCAACACCGCGGCCGCCTTCTCCCAGACCTGCCAGAGCAATGATTTCCGACGGGTTGCCTCGCACAATTGACGGGCCGAGGGCGACCAGCTGATGCGCGAGCTGTGTGCGCACCGGCAGTGGCCCGATGGCAACCGGGTCAAGAACCCAGCATGTGCCTGCTTCCTTGGCGCTGGTGGCGGACTCCAGAGCGGCTTCGCACTGAGTCGGCGTCGGGGTTCCCAGGTTGATCAGCACAGCGTTGGCAATTGCGGCAAAGGGGCCGGATTCGCCGGGAATATCGACCATTGCCGGTGCTGCCCCAATGGCAAGCAGGGCGTTGGCCGTAAAGTTCGTGACTACCGAGTTGGTGATGGCTCCAACGAGCGGGTGGTGTGTTCTGACAGCGTGTAAAGCGTCGACGCATTGGGTATGGAAATTCTCCATCGGACATTCCTTCGTCAGCATTATCTGGACAGGTTCAACGGGTTTGATCTCAGCGTGAAGCACCCCGTGTCACTGATCACAATGCTATCAGGTTTATACGAAAAGGTCGAACTGCAATGATGAGCCTGCTGCTCAGTAGTGTGACACCACCACTGTGCCGACAGGGGCCCAGTTATAGATCCACTGCGCACCATCAACCGGCATATTGACACAACCGTGCGAGCCACCTTCACCTGACCAGCCAAAAGAGCTGCGTGAGGGCGCGCCGTGCAACGCGTAGTCACCGTGGAAGTATGACACCCACGGTGTGTATGTGCAGTAGTCGTAGCCGGGGCTGCAGCCCATCATCTGGTCCTGATGCTTGAGGTAGATGCGGAACGTCCCGGTAACGGTTTCCCACCCGGGCTTGCCGGGAACCATCGGGATCGGGCCCTGGACAACAGTTGCACCTTCGTAGGCGGTCACTGATGCGTTCGACAGGTCCACGTCGATCCACTTTTCACCAGGAGCTGCCTGATACACCTTGTCGCCAGCACCATCCGCAATCTCGCGGGTGGTGAATTCGGGTTCGGTCTGGTCGTAGTCAAAATCGCCTTCGTAGGCGGTGCCGTCTTTCAGGGCTGCGAGCAGCTCATCGGCCACCTCGCCAGCGTTGTTGACGGTCCATCCGCTCTTACCTGGATCCGCGACCGCGACAACGTCCCCACGCGAATTGACGTTCTTGACACCCTTCGTGGGCTCTTCGTTGGTGGACAGCGCGGTCGATTCAACCCACGCGCGAACCGGTTTCTCATTCCACGTGACATCAAGTGCGCCTGTGTTGGCGGCAGCACCCTTGCCACCAGCTCCGCCCGCGGCGTTCAGATCCGGCAGCGCGATCCACGTCGAGCGTTCACGCGCATCGGGTGAGTAGGTGTGAATACCGTCAGTAATCGATACAGGAATTTCCAGCATCGTGTTCGCCTTGTCTGCAAGCTGCTGAGCAATTTGCGTGGTCACCGTCGGGCTGACGGCGATCATCGGCAAGTCAATGTCCTGGGTAGTCAGCGTGCGCGCAGCTTCATCGCATGCACTGGCAAGCTGCTCGAGGTCGACACTGTGCCCTTCCTGTGCTTCAATCACGCTGAATGTGCCACCGTCTTCGTTGAACTGGATGGAACCTTCGCGTACGGGCTGGTCAACAGAGGCGGAAACTTTCTGGGTCAATGCCTGCGCAGCCGCATCATCTCGCGAGGTCACCACCTGGACATCCCGCGAGGTAAACAGTGAGGAGATGCGTGACAGGATCGAACCGTTGGGAGCGAACACATCATCCAGCGTGGCGTCGGTGTCGATGGTGATTCCCGCTTCTTCCAGCGTCGCGCTGGTCAGCGTACCGTCAACCGTCACATTGATGCTGGCGTGTGAGGCTCGCTCTTGCAGGCCTTGGGCAATTTCGTCGCGGTTTTGTCCGGACACGGACTGTCCGGCGACAGTGGTTCGCGGCAAGGCGCGGTCAGCGAAGTAGGCCGCGTACGCACCCACACCGATCACTGCAACGAGCAGTGCTCCCAGTAATGCGATCAGCGCCCATGAGGCTTTCGCTGAGAGCTTCCCAATAGTCATACCTCGATAGTAACGAGGCTATCGGTGCAATTCCATGTCGACTTGCCCACGATCTCATCTCCGCACACGTTAATTGACCGATTGGGCATTACGATGGTTCAGAAAAGCCGTTTGTAAAGGAGGACAAGTGCAGACCCCTCGTGTCTTAGTCGTTCCGGGAGGCACTTCCGTTGGAGCAGCGGCTTTGGCTTACGCCTCGCTCAGCAAACTGGCTGAACAGGCACGCACAGCATCAGACGGCGCCATGGACGAGGCACCCTCGTCGCACAAGCGAACAGTCGTGGTCATGCGTCCTCCCAGCGAGATCCCCCATACGTCCTTGCGCCATCTTCAAACCGATGTGTCACACGCTTTTCCTGAACTACCCGAAGACGTCCGCAATGACTTGGCTCTTCTGGACGGCGTCGACGTGGTGATTCCGACGTCGGGGTCATCAACGGGAACGCCTCACCTCGTTGGCCTGTCCACCGAGGCATTAATCGCATCCGTGCACTCCACTCACGCGGCGCTGGAGGGGCCGGGGCGTTGGATTCTTGCGCTTCCTGCCCATCACATCGCCGGTGCTCAGGTCCTCATGCGCAGTGCAGTCGCCGGTTTCAGCCCGATGGTGGTGGACACGGATTCAGGTTTCCGCCCCGCTGACCTGCTCTCTTCCATCGCGGGTGCCACTCAGGATTCACAGGTGCCAGGGTATCTCTCGCTGGTACCCGTGCAGCTGCGAGCGTGTTTGGATGCCGGTGAGGAAGTTATTCGCGCACTGGCCTCGCTTGCCGGTGTCCTCGTCGGCGGTTCTTCCATAACCAAGGAACTCCTGCAGGCTGCGCGCAACCACGGCATTCGGGTGGTCACGACCTATGGCATGACTGAAACGGGTGGCGGCTGCGTGTACAACTCGCGTCCCTTGCCGGGGGTAACGGTCCGCGCTGTCGACGTTGACGGGCAATCACGCCTGGCAATTGCCGGGCCCATGCTCATGACAAAGTACCTGGACGGCCCCTCCCCCTTCATTGACGAGGGTGGCGCACGGTGGCTGCTGACAGGTGATATCGGTCGAATTGCCTCCAATGGCGACGTTCAGGTGCTGGGGCGCAGCGATGATGTCATCGTGACGGGCGGCCTGTCAGTGGCACCTGGTCCGGTTCGTGATGCCGTGTTGTCAGCTCCGGGTGTGCGTGACAGTTGGATCCTCGATCTTGAAGACGAACGCTGGGGGCACGTGGTCACCGCCGCGGTGGTGCGCGATAGCTCGCACAGTGCGGATCTGGATTCATGGGCGCGCTCCATTCGCGATCACGTGGGAGCGCGTCTGGGCCGAGCGCAGGCTCCACGCGTTGTCGTACCGCTTCACACACTGCCCATGCTGGAATCCGGGAAAGTTGACCGGAGCCGTGTGCGGGCACTGGTGATGGAACAGATCGAACACGGGGAGCACTGGCGACGCTAAATGGCAACTGTTCAAGACTGGATTGAGGGCGCCCGCCTTCGCACACTTCCGGCCGCTCTTGCGCCCGTGATTGTGGGAACTGCGGCTGCAGCTGAGCTGGATCAGTTGCACTGGGGGCGCGCATTGCTCGCACTGTGTGTGGCGCTGGCTTTGCAAATCGGTGTGAACTTTTCGAATGACTATTCTGACGGCGTGCGTGGAACGGATGACTTTCGCACCGGACCGCCGCGTTTGACGAGCGGCGGCTCGGTCTCTCCGCGCGTCGTCCTGGCAGTGGCGCTGGCTTGTTTCGCTGTGGCAGGCGTGGCCGGTCTGGTTCTGATCGCATTGTCTGGCCAGTGGTGGTTGCTGGTGGTGGGCGTCGCGGCAGTTGCCGCCGCATGGTTTTACACTGGTGGACGCAATCCGTACGGGTATATGGGTGTGGGGCTGTCCGAGCTGATGGTGTTCATTTTCTTCGGGTTGGTCGCAACTGTGGGCACCACATGGACGCAGACTCTGGGTGCTCCCTGGTGGGTGTGGTGTGCCGGAGCAGGCATGGGGTTCGAATCGATCGCCTTGCTCATGGTGAATAACTTACGTGACATTCCCACGGACAGGGCCTCTGGGAAGATGACGCTGGCTGTACGTTTGGGTGATCCCGCTTCGCGAGCGGCGTATTGCGCGCTCCTCGTGGCCGCAGTTGTGGTGCTGGTGATCAGTGTGCATTCCCCGTGGTGGGCGGTGTGTGTGGCCGCTGTTCTGATGGCCGTCACCGTCATTCCCGGTATTCGAATCGTTCTTAGCGGTGCGGTTGGCCGCGATCTGATACGCGCCTTGAAGTACACGGGGATCGCGACGCTGGCGTGCGCCGTCATCGTTTCAGTGGCCATCGTCATCTAAGTCGTGTCGAGGCATGGTCGTTCCTGACCTAAAATGGTGGGATGGTTCGTATTCTTGCCGTTGTCCTGTGGATTGCCGTCACTATTTACGCAATCGCTGACTGGGCACGCACTCCTGATGATGAAGTGCCTGGTCGTATCGGCCGTATGTGGTGGCTGACGATCATCGTCATCACGATGCCGTTTATTTCCATCGGGTCAATCGTGTGGATCCTGCTGCGAACCATCACGCGCGCCGAATCCGGGGAAACCACGGGGTTGTCGGACTTGACATCAGAATCGAATCCGCTGCGTTCTGGATGGTCCCGGCGACCTGACCGTTCGCAGTCCTCGCAGCGTCGCGAACCACTGGCACCCGACGATGATCCGGATTTCCTGTTCCGCCTGGAACGTGACATTCAGCGCCGCCGACGCGAGCAGGCTCGCAATGAGGAAGCGCACGGAGATCACGCGAAGCCCGTTGACAGCGATTCTGACGTTCTCGACGAGCGCGATCATGAAGAGCCGCCGACTGGTTCCGGTTCGGCTTCCGGTCATGACGCCCCCACCGACACTGGCGTTTCTGACTCTGAATCGGGCTCTGATTCGGATTCCGACTCCGACTCTGGCGCTGGCCGTGACGATCCGTCGGATGAAGACCCCCAGCGCTAGGTTGCGCTGACGCTCAGCCCTTTTCTGGTCGGAAGTGCATCTTGTGCCCCGTCCCTCCCGCCCCGTCCCGTCCCCACGTGTCGATCTCGCGCTTATTTGAGCGCGCCGCCACTGTCTGTCGCCACTGTTTGCGCAGGTCACGCGTGTCCGGGTGGAAATGCTGGCTCGCGCGCCACGGCCAGATCGACAGTTGGGTGTCTGGAGTCGACACGTGGGAATCCGGAATCGACAGGTAGGGACACCGGGCCGATTCGGCGATGCGTGCCTTGAAATCCGACAGATGATCAACGAGTCAAGGTCATTGAGCCCCCGAATGATCAACCAGTCAAGGTAGATGCGTCATCTGGGCGACAACACCACGGAAGCAACAGTGACTTTTCCGCAGTATTATGCGGTTCTCACGTGGTGAGATGCGCGACTGTGGCCCGATTACCTTGACCGGTTGACTGCCCGTTTTCGTAAGACCTCGACCGGTTGATTCTTACCTCGACCGGTTGATTCTTACCTCGACCGGTTGTCAGGTACCTTGACCGGTTGACGCGCCGCGCTGGCCCCCCAGCTACCGTTTGAGCTGAGCTTCCGACGCACCTGGAGTCATGTCGGCCGCATGAGCCAACATGTCCTTGCATGGTTCGGAATAGTCGAGACCCACCAGCGTCGAGCCGCTGAAATGGAAGCTCGTCACCGATGCCAGGGAACACACACGAGACAGTGTCGAGTGTGCCAACATGCGACCCTGCACGAAACGAGTCAGCGCTGTGATCGGCATTTGGTGAGAAACCACCAACGCTTCATGCCCGCGGGCCTTGTCCAGGGCTGAGGAAACTGCCGCACTCATTCGCGACGCAGCATCAGCATAGGATTCTCCCCACGAGGGACGTAACGGATTGAGATAGAGGTGCCAGTAACGCGGATGCAGTAAGAGTGCACGGTTGGCGTTAATGGGCAGACCCTCGAAAGCTGAATCTGCTTCGATCAGGCGCACGTCCGCCTGGACAGGTACGTCAAAGGCCCGCGCGGTCGGAGCAGCGCTCTGCTGAGCACGTTTGAGTGGCGATGCAATAATGGCCGTGACATCGGCGCCCTCGTCAATGAGGTACTGAGCGACCCGTTCCGCCATCGCGTGCCCGAGCTCAGTCAGGCCGAATCCAGGGAGCCTTCCGTACAGAACACCGTCGGGATTATCGACTTCCCCGTGGCGCATCACGTGGATCGTTGTCAGTTCCATGGTTGTCACCCTTCGATGGGTTTGTGCCGCTGGTCGGCTACTCAGGTTGATCAGATATAAAACGAGACCCGACCACGATGGCCGGGCCCCGGTCGCGTCACTTCTTGTTACGACGCTGGTGCCGTGTCTTGCGCAGCAACTTGCGGTGCTTCTTCTTTGCCATGCGCTTACGGCGTTTCTTGATAACGGAACCCATAGGGCCCTCCCTCGTCATTCACAAATTGAATGCAGTCATGATGGTGCATGACAGCTACGGTCTGGGGTACCTCGAAAGATACAACCCTACTATCCTACCCGCTTATTCCACTTTGACGTTCATCGGACCATTGCGCAAGGCCGGCATCGATGATGTGACTCACTGCAGCCTCGGGCACTCTGAAGCTGCGGCCGACGCGAAGAGCAGGCAATTCACCCTTGTTAATCAAGCGGTAGACAGTCATTTTGGACACACGCATGAGATCTGCCACTTCCGCAACCGTCATAAAACGGGGCGCAGGTGAAGAGTCCATTGCGTCTCCCAAAAACAAAGAGGCGGGCAGGTCTGATCACTGCTCCGAGAAGCCTCGAGCCCTATCTTAATGCCATTCAGGACTTTTTCAGCAACTATCGACGAAAAACCTCCTCATCCACTTTCACTCTTTTGTATACACAGAGGTTTATTCTGATCCACATGGAAAGCCGCATTACGATCGCTGATATCGCGCAGCATGTCGGGCTGTCCACCGCGACGGTCAGCATGGCGCTCAATAGCGTTCACAAGTCACGCATCCCTGAGGCCACCATTGAACGCGTCCAGCAGGCTGCTCGCCACCTTGGCTATGTACCCAATCTCACAGCGCGTAATTTACGTACCGGCACGACATCGACGGTTGGATTCGTTTCCAGTGGAGTGACCGTTACTCGATTCGCATCGCAGATGATCCGTGGAATCCTCGACACCGCAGACGAGCATTCCTTCTCAGTCCTCATGATGGAAGTCGACCGAAGCCCCGACGGCATGGCGCGCGCACTGAGCGGCCTCAGGTCCCGCGCAGTCGAAGGATTTGCAGTCGGCCTGATGTCCCCACGCCTGGTCTCCTTGCCGCATTTGACGTCAGGATTGCCCGGAGTAATCATTAACGGCCAGGCCGACGGGTGGCATTCGATCATGCCTGACGAGGAAGACGCGGGTCGCCGTGCCATTGCCTACCTGCGAGCGCATGGGCACCGTCGCGTGGCTCTGATCGGGCGCTATCCGACTGACCCCGCACCCGAAGTATCCATCTGCATAGGAGCCCGCTTGCGCGGTATTGACGCAGGATGCGCTGCGTCAGGCGTACAGATCGTTGATGAGGCTCCTGGGGAAGCATGGGAGTCTCCGCTGGGCTTCGAAGGTGCGAATGCGATCCTCGATCGACTGGATCGCAGCGGCGCAGCGGCCATCGTTGCAGCCAACGACCGAATCGCGATGGGCGTGTACCAGGCGCTCTGTGATCGGAACCTGCGGGTGCCTGACGACATGTCGGTGCTCTCGTTTGACGATGAGCCACTTGCCAACATGATGCGCCCGCCGGTGACGACGCTGCATCTGCCGTACCTGGAGATGGGCGCCCTTGGGATGGAGTTCCTGGTTGACTGTGCCCGCTCACATGGGCGGGCACAGAAGAATGCAGATAATCAGTCATCGCAGTCGGAGCCCCACTCGGAACCAACCCTTGTTCATGTGCCGATCGTGGAGCGGGACTCCGTTCGCACAATTGGGTAGCGCCCTCTGCTGGGCACGGCCTGGCGCCCTCTGCTGGACAATGACTCGCGCCACCAGCGAGGCGGCGCTACCTGGCGCCTTATGTGAAAGCTGCCTCGCAGCGTCAGGTGAACGCTGGCAGGCATCGCCTTGAAGCGCGCCACCGATGCTGTTTACAGTGACGGGGACAGCTTGGATACCTTTTCGCGCCCATTACTGGCGCATCACAGGAGGCTGACACCTGATGAGTACGCCGACGGATTCGCACAATATCGAGCCGACCAATGAAGGCGCACAGATCCCCGAACAGGAAGATCACCTGAACGCTGGGAATACGCATGCCTTGGCACACGAGCAGCATCCCCTGCCCCACGCACCGCTCACCCTCACACACGAGCAGGCGCTGGAACGCGCTGAAAGAGCCTCTGACCAGCTTGAGCGCGCACGCAACGACCGCTGGTACCCCACCTTCCACATTGCTGCTCGAGCAGGGTGGATCAACGACCCGAACGGACTGTGCTACTTCGACGGTCGCTATCACGCGTTCTATCAGCATCACCCCTACGGCTCCGCATGGGGTCCGATGCACTGGGGCCATGTCTCATCTGCTGACCTGGTGACCTGGCAGCGCGAACGAATCGCCCTCGCCCCCAGCATTCCGGCAGATCAGGACGGCGTTTTTTCCGGCTCCGCCGTCGAGGGGCCAGACGGCCTGCTGTATGTGTTCTACACCGGAAATCGCTGGCTTGACGGCCACGCGGACGGTCGCAACGAGCAGACGCAGTGCCTGGCGGTATCCGAGGACGGCCTGACTTTCCACAAGGAAGGCGTCATTATTGACGCCCCTGGCCTCCCGAACTTCCGTGACCCGAAAGTGTGGCGTCAAGGCGACACGTGGTGCATGGTGCTGGGCGCGACCTCTGAAGCTGCTCGCGGCCAGGTTCACCTGTATACCTCACCGGACCTGCGCACCTGGAGCTTTGACCGCGTCCTGTTCGAAGATCCTGACCCGCACGTCTACATGCTCGAATGCCCTGACTTGTTCCCCTTGGGTGACCACTGGGTACTGTGCTACGGGCCGATGACCAACGCACGCGCATCCGGCTACGCCATGCGTAACGGGCATAACGCCGGTTACGTCGTAGGCGATTGGACGCTGGGCAGCGATTTCCATCCATTGACCGATTACGCCCTGTCTGATTGGGGCTCAAACTACTACGCTCAGCAGACCTTCGAGGCTCCTGATGGCCGACGCATCGCACTGGCATGGATGGGAGCATTCATGCTGCCTCTCGCACCCCAGTACAGCGACAACTGGTCCGGCCAGTTCACCGTGCCGCGCGAGTTGACACTCACCGAGGACCTCAAGCTGGCCGCCACTGCCCTGCCTGAACTCAACAGGCTGGAATGTGGTCGGGACACCCTCGGCACTTTTGTTCTTGACGCGAACCGCGACAGGCTCCTGGTTGACGACGGGGACGCATTCGCCATTGACATGGTTGTTGACCTGTCTGCCACCACCTCTGAGCAGGTTGGATTGCGTGTCAACGAAACATCGGACGGATCCTACACGTGGGTGGCGTACGACGATCTGGCGCGCCGCATCGTTGTCGACAGGCGTACGAAGGCAGGAACTGATCGCGGCTACCGCAGCGCCCCCATCGACATGGACGAGGGTGACTCCCACCTGCGGATGACTGTCCTGGTTGATCGCGGATCGGTGGAAGTGTTCGCGGGGCGCAACACGGCGACTCTTTCTGCTTGTGCTTTCCCTTCTGAGGGTAAACGCCGTACCTCGTTGTCCAGCATCTCCGGGATCATCAGCGTTGAGGAGCTGACCGTGCGCCACTTCGACTCCATCTATTCTGATAACGGGTCCAACCCGCGTACGATGGGCTAGCATCACAGTGCTGACCCGCCTCACGTGATCTGCTTAAAGGAGTTGTTATGGTCCGTTCCTCGCGCCCGCACCGGCGCTCGCTGAAACGGATCAACCGGCCGATCACCACTACATTACTCAGACGGCGACGCTCCCCTATTCGACCGGGTGAACCGCCGAGCCTTGAGTCATCATCAGCGGCACCCCTGGTTCGGCGTGTGGACGGCCCACAGCTCACGCTCCTGCGCAAATCAGGCTGGGACCACCTGCGCGAATGGGTTGAGCAGCGAGCGCGCACGTCACCGGCGCGCCTGGCGATCGCCGTGTTCGCCACGATCGCGATAATCATCACATTGCTGTTACTCTTGCCGTTTTCTTCTGCGACGGGACGGCCCGCGTCATTTGTGGACGTGCTGTTTACCGCAGTGTCGGCAGTGTGTGTCACAGGTCTGACAACGGTCGATACTGCAACGCAGTGGTCCTCTTTCGGGCAGGCTGTCATCGCCACCGGTATTGCGATCGGTGGCCTCGGCGTCATGACCCTGGCTTCCATCCTCGGCTTCGCCGTGTCGCGTCACCTGGGGCTCACGCAGCGCATGCTCGCCGCCATGGAAACAAAGTCGTCCGGTATGGGGCAGGTCGGTTCCCTGCTGCGCGCAGTTGTGGGCACGTCGCTGATTGCCGAGGCAATCCTATTCGTCATATTTCTGCCACGTTTCCTGCAGCTGACGGACTCCGTGGCAGGTGCAATCGGACACGCATTGTTTCTGTCGATCTCCGTATTCAATAACGCCGGATTCGTCATCATTCCAGGTGGTCTTGCGCCCTTCGTGTCCGACTGGTGGATGCTGTTCCCCATCGCACTGGGCACGGCTGTAGGAGCGGTAGGTTTCCCCGTTGTCACCGATGTGGTCGCGCGGTGGCGCACGCCTCGCCGCTGGACGCTCCACACTAAATTGACCATCACGATGTACCTGCTGCTGCTGGTAGTCGGCTCAGTGCTGATGGCTCTGACGGAGTGGGGCAACCCGCAAACCCTGGGGCCGCTTGATACGAGTTCAAAGGTTCTCAATGTGTTCCTGGCGGGAGTCAATAGTCGCTCTTCAGGTCTGTCCGCCCTGAATGTGGGCGGTATGCAGCCTCAGACACACTTCGTCCAGGACATCCTCATGATGATCGGCGGCGGTTCGGCTTCAACTGCAGGCGGTATCAAGGTCTCCACATTTGCCGTCCTCATGCTGGCTGTCGTGGCAGAAGCTCGAGGCGATCACGATATTGAAGCGTACGGCCGCCGCATCCCGCACTCAGTGGTACGTCTCGCCGTTGCCGTGGCGCTCATCGGCTCAGCAATGGTGGCGACCGCAGTAATCATTTTGCTGTCCGTGACGAACTACTCCCTGGACGTCGTCCTCTTTGAGACGGTGTCCGCATTCGCCACGGTGGGTCTGTCCACTGGTATCACTCCGACCCTGCCGACTTTCGCCAAGTATGTGCTCACTATCCTCATGCTCGCCGGACGTATGGGCACGATGACGGTTGCTGCAGCTCTGGCACTGCGTGAACGACGCCGCGTGATCAGAATGCCGGCTGAGCGGCCCATCGTCGGATAGGTCTGCCTCGTTCATCCCGACGCTGTGGGACAATACCACTATGGCAGAAGAAAAACCGCTCGCGTCCGGCACGTTGGTGATCGGGCTGGGACGCTTCGGATCAGCCGTTGCCGCCACGTTGGATCGGCTCGGGCACGAAATTCTCGGTGTGGAAAAGGATCCACGACGCGTCCAGCAATTTGCGGGTCGTATCCCGCTGGTTGAAGCTGATGCGTCCAATGCGGAGGCGCTCGAACAGCTCGGCGCACGCGAGTTTGCGTCGGCAGTTGTCGGGATCGGCTCTTCGCTGGAAGCGTCCGTGCTCATCACTGCCAACCTGGTTGATATTGAGATCCCCTCGATTTGGGCGAAAGCCATCTCACGTGAACACGGACGCATCCTCAAACGCATCGGCGCACACCACGTGGTCTACCCCGAATTTGATGCCGGTCAGCGCACTGCGCACCTGGTGGGTGGCCGCATGCTTGACTACATCGAAATGGATAAGCAGGGCTTCGCCATCATGAAGCTGCGGCCGCCTCAGGAAATTCAGGGATTCACCCTGGCAGAGCTGGATCTTCGCGCACAGTACGGCGTCAACATGCTCGGTGTGATGCGCCCCGGTAAGCCCTTCGAATACGCCGACTCGTCCACACGCATCAACCCGGAGGACATCATTATCGTGTCCGGCGATGCGATGCTGCTTGAGCACTTCGCCCACAGGCCCTGAGCGGTAGGTCTCCAGATGCACATGACGACCTTTATCGTGTGACCATGGCGAAAGACAAAACCACCTTCGAATGCACTGAGTGCGGATGGACGTCCCCGAAGTGGGTCGGTCAGTGTCGTCAGTGCCATGAGTGGGGCACACTGGAAGAAGCTGGCCGTCCCTCCGCGCTGCTGCCGGCTACCGCCACGCCTTCGCGTCAAGCTCAGCCCATTGTGCAGGTGGACGCTCACGCCGCTGACTGCCGATCGACAGGCGTCAGTGAGCTTGACCGTGTCCTTGGCGGTGGAATTGTCCCCGGTGCGGTGGTGTTGCTGGCCGGTGAACCTGGGGTGGGTAAATCGACGCTTTTGCTCGATGTTGCCTCACGCGCCGCCGCGCTGGCGCGGCGCAATGGTGACGGGCCGGTTCTGTACATCACGGGTGAGGAGTCCGCTTCCCAGGTGCGCAACCGCGCAGCCCGTATCGGCGCACTGGATGATGCCCTGCTGCTTGCTGACGAGGCTGACGTGGCCGTGATCGCCGGTCACGTTCAAGCGCAATCTCCTTCACTGCTGATTGTGGATTCCGTTCAGACGGCTTACTCACGCGATGAGCAGGGTGCGGCAGGCGGTGTCACGCAGGTTCGTGCGGTCACTGCGGCGCTGATCAGGCTGGCCAAGGAACGCAACATGCCTGTGCTGTTGGTCGGGCACGTCACCAAGGATGGCGGCATTGCCGGCCCACGCATTCTGGAGCACCTCGTTGATGTGGTCTGTCAGTTCGAGGGTGACCGGCACAATCGCCTGCGTCTGCTGCGCGCTGTGAAGAACCGCTACGGGCCGACCGATGAGGTCGGATGTTTTGAGCTGACCGATACGGGCATCCGCGGGCTTGCTGACCCGTCCGGCCTGTTCTTGTCATCGAACGGGCTGCATGTGCCTGGCTCGTGCACCACGATCACGCTGGAGGGGCGCCGACCGATGCCATTGGAAGTGCAGGCGCTGGTCGCTGCGAGCGCGGGCGGATCACCACGCAGGACAACCGCCGGAGTGGATCATTCCCGTGTCGCCATGATTCTGGCGGTTTTGCAGGCGCGCCTGGGGTTGGACACGTCGTCGGAAGATGTCTACGTGTCGACGGTAGGTGGCGCGAAAGCCAGCGAGCCTGCGGTCGATTTGGCGTGTGCACTGTCAATCGTGTCGGCCTACCGTGGCGAGCCGCTGAGAGATAACCTCGTCGTTTTCGGTGAGGTGGGTCTGACCGGTGAGGTACGCGCGTGCGTGGGAGTACAACGCAGATTGCAAGAGGCAGCGCGTCTGGGTTTGACGCACGCTGTTATCCCTGCGCGCGGAGCTGACGACGTTCGGCCCGTCGACGGTATCGAAATCTTTCCGGTCAGTGATCTAGCCACTGGCGTTCGTGTCGGACTGCCGTAAACTGCAGGTAGGGTGACTTGAAAGAAGGAAGGTGCGCGATGACATCCGATGAGGCGACGTTGCGTGGCGCGCTTCAGGCGATCGCTCCTGGCACCGCTTTGCGTGAGGGGCTGGATCGTATCCAGCGTTCACACACCGGTGCTCTCATTGTCATGGGGATGACTCCTGAGATTGAAGCGATGTGTTCGGGTGGTTTCGAACTCGATGTCGAGTTTTCCGCCTCGGCACTGCGCGAACTGTGCAAGATGGATGGCGCAGTGATTCTCGAGGCCGATTCATGGCGCATCAAGCGAGCCAACGTTCAGTTGCTTCCTGATCCGTCCATCCCCACCAATGAATCAGGTATGCGTCATCGCACTGCGCAACGCACCGCACGCCAGACTGGCGTGCCCGTGCTGTCACTGTCGGCATCCATGCGTCTGATCTCCATTTATGTCGGCGCACTGCACCACTCGGTCGACGAGCCGGAAACACTGTTGTCGCGAACAAATCTGGCTGTGGATACTCTGGACCGCTATTCGCAGCGCCTCGACGAGGTCCTGCAGACCCTGACGATTTTGGAGATGCGCGATTCTGCAACGGTGCGTGATGTTGCCACGGTGATGCAACGCATGGAGATGATCAGGCGCATCACCTCTGAAATCAACGGGTACCTTGAAGAGCTGGGCTCCAATGGGCGTCTCCTCGCCCTGCAGGTGGATGACCTGGTGCGCGGCTCTGCCTCTGAACGTGCCCTGGTTCTGCGCGACTACATCCGGCACACGTCAGAAATTGCGCGCGCCGAATCACACCTGTCCACCCTGGAGGGTGACAAGCTGGTCGATCTGACTGCCATTGCAAACGTTCTGGGACTGCACGTTGCCGACATGTCTGACCTGGATAACGCCATTCAGCCGCGCGGCATACGCGCACTGTCGATGGTTCCCCATCTGCCGTGGAGCATCATTAAGGTGATCGCCTCTGAGTTCACATCGTTGTCAGAACTGCGCGAAGCAAGTACGGAAGATCTTCAACGCATTGAAGGCATTGGCCCGTATCGCGCTGGTCTGATCGTGGAGAATCTGGAACGTCAGCAGGCTATGGCACTGTCAGGAATCGTCGGCTGGTAGCACCAGGAACATCGGCACTTACTCATAGCGCACCTCGAACGTCAAGGGTGTCTTTGTCAGGACGCGACCTGCGAATGAGAGTCGCGCCGTATACCCGCCGGCATCCGCGATATCTGCTTTCCCATCGGAGTCAGTGTCCACGGCCTGGCAGGATGCGTCGTAGATTCGCCCATCCCAGGCTATGTGCCCCGTCCATGACTGATGAGGTCCGAACAGCAATGGGACCTGCCCTGACTGGGATTCGCATGAGGTCGTGTCGTATACCGTGTACCCACCTGTGTCGACCAGCAGACCTGCCTGATCGAATGTCGTGAAGCACTGACGGTTGCTCTTGTTGGTGAACGTGACGTCGAACGAGGTGCCCTGCCCGATCAGGACTGGCGATGCGCCAAGGGCGATGGTGGCCTGAAATGACTGCGGGTCGCACACAGGCACACCGCCGACGGTGGCACCTGACTGTGAACCCTGGCCCGACTGTGCATATGTGTCGCCCGATTGCGCGTGTGCGGTCTGACCGGACTGCACCGCTGTTTGCACCTGCCCTGCCCGCCGGCTTTCCGGTCCGATCGCTCGAGAGATGAGCGTCACGAGGCCCGCGACAAGCGCCACAACGATCAGGAGCAACACCGTGGTCGAAATGATGCGGCGCGGCCACGGATTACGACGGCGACGCACAGATGACTTCATAAATACGACGCTACCGTTCCAGGCTCGATGGGAAGCCGGTGCCACGCCGGTTCGTCACTCATGAGCGTGCCTGCGCGGCGCTTGCAGTGCTCGGTGTGCGTCTACGCGGGGCTTGCTGACCGTGAGGCCTGCGACGCATTTGAATCGTCGTCATCTGACATGTCCACAACACACCAGCGTTCAACAATCAATGCGATCACAGTCAATGCCAAGGCCGCCACTGCGGCGACCAGTGATCGCGTCACACACATCTGCATTGCGGGTGCGTCGATGCGCGCCAGGCACGGCAGAAGGATGCCAACAAAAATACCCACAGAACCTGACCCCACATATGCGCAGGAGCGGGCTGTGACGGCCACGCGAGCAGCGGTCAGTGCGTCGATCCTGTCACTCTTGCGTGCGCGCCACCGACGCACCAACACACCGTAGTAGCCCAGTAGTGCGGAGATCAGCAGATACAGGATCGCCAGGAAGTAGGACACCAGAAGGGGTGAGAGCCCACGTTGGATGAGCAGGGAGTTGACCACCGCACCACATACAGCCGAAACCACAGCGATAACGATGAGGTGAGCGACTGACACAGGTTTCATTGAGCCTGTCCCTCATCGCGCCTGATGACAGGGATATGCCCCGTCACCGTCGGTCGCACTGTTCGTCCACGCACCACCGAAGTGGTCGTTGTCTCATCGTCTGGCAGTGGCCCATGTGGGAACTGGTCAGCGATATGTGGATCGAGGATTGAACGGCGCCGCACGGGTGCCTCGTCCGCATCGTCGATAATGCGCGCCGGGGAGGAAGACTGGAAATTCCAGTCCGGCAGCGCAGGAACATGCGCCTTCCCGCGTCGGCTCGTACTCCGAGAGGCTGCGCCTCGTCTACCACGAGTATCACCCTCAGGCACAGGATCATCGGCGCCGGCATCAGGGTCAGATTCAGCGTCGGTGTGGGCGCGCTCCCCCTCGCCTGAGTTGTGCTCCGAACGCACAGGCACCCACCGTACAGAGCGGTGCCGAAGCAGGGATGAAGGGATCATGATCTCCGATGTGTCCGACATATCCTCACGCGTGGAGGCAACGGGTGGCTCCGGCAATTCGTATCCGCCCTGCTGCGACCCGGCCACTGGTTCGTCGGCGGCAAGCGGCTCATCGGCTGACTCGTTGATTGGCTGGTCGGCCGGCAGGTCGGCTGGCTCGTCGACTGGCGCTTCAGCGGGCACGTCGTCCTGCTCGCGCCTTGCTGCGTCACTGGGCGCAGGCGGCGTTGGTAAAGCGTCGGCTGACACGTCGGTGGGCACGTCGCTTGACGCTTGGGCAGGCGCTTCGGCCTGTTCATGGCGTTCAGAATTGTCGAGGGGCGAGCTTTGCCACTGTTTCCACAGATTGCGCCACAGGACATCCGTACCGGATTCGCTGGGACGCAGCCCGATCTTGGATTCCGGTGGCAACAGATCAAGTTTCGACAGCGGTTCATCCACCTGTGAGGCAAGGACACGATCCGATTCGTCCATGACGCTGGCTGGATCGTCCAACCAGTCTGTCACCGCATCGCGTATTCCGTTGCGATCCGGTGCAGCTAATGCGAGTTGAGCAACGGATGTGGCATTGCCGTGCGCATCCACCAGTTCTGCAAGCGGATCGGCCATATTCCAGGGAACAAGGACAAACGCGCGCTGATGTACGTATGGATGAGGCAGGGTCAGCGTGGGTGTATGGCACGTCGTGCCTTCCACGGTGACGATGTCGATGTCCACTGTGCGCGGCCCCCAGTGTTCGTGGCGCACTCTGCCCAACTCGGCTTCGAAGCCCTGGCACCGTAAGAGCAGCTCTTCAGCGTCGAGCGTCGTGCGTCCAAGCACAACGGCATTCCAGTAATCGCGCTGCGGGGCTGTCCCCTCGTCAATGACTGCCTGGGTACGCAGCAGCGGCGACACGTTATCAACTTCAAAACCGTCCAAGTCAATGAGCTTGCCGACGGCGGCGGCCAGCGTGACGGGCACATTGCCTTCGTTGCCGCCCAAAGCAAGGACAACGTGACGAGTTTGCGCGGCATCATCCAGTCCGTGAGGCTGGTAGGTGGAGGTGCGACGCGGTGGCAGCACTATCGCGTAGTCCACTCTCCTGTTAGAGCTGCCGGCTGTCTTAGCCTCGCCCGGATGCTCACGTACAGCGGAGGTGTTGTCAGCTACCGGACGCTGCACCAACGATGCGGGCACCGGTGGCAGGGGCGGCAATGTCGGACTGGATTTTTCGAGGGGGCCGCGAGCATCCTCAGCTTCATCGGCTCGCTGCAACGTTTCGACATGCAGCGGTGCCTCATCGCACGTGCCGCGGCGAATCGTGACAAGGACATCCGAGAATTGCTGGGCCAGCGGTGCCATCGGCTTATGGACGGTCACTTCCACGCCTTCGACGCGCGGATGCGCCAGAGCGGCATCGGCTACGCGCTGCGCCAGTGTTTCGAGCAGGGACACAGAAGGCCCGGACAAAACGGCGACTGCTTCTTCAGCTATGTCCGCGTAGGACACTGTCTGGTCGATGTCGTCGGAGTGGGCTGCTTCGGTGGTGTCTACCCACAGGGAGATGTCAACGTGGAAAGGCTGTTCTGATTGGCGTTCGGAGTCGAATACTCCGTGCCGTCCGGCTGCGCTCAAGCCTCGTAAGGTGATGATGTCCAGCTTCCGTGCCATCTCTCCTCCTAGCGGCAAGTGCTTCGAACCATCGTGGCATGATCGTCCACGTGATGCACGCGCACCGCCCACATATTCGCCTCAATCGCCTGACGCGTCACCTCAAGGGTAGCTGCGTCCGGCCCGTCTGGATGTGAGTGGGCAAGGAAACGCTTGCGCGACGCTCCGATGAGCACAGGATAGCCGGATTCGTTCAAGCGCTCCATATGGTCAACGATGAGCCATGATTGCTCGTTCGTCAATGAGAATCCTAAACCTGGATCGAAGATGATTCGCTCGGGTGCCACCCCTGCAGCCACAGCCTTGTCGATCTGTGCGCACGTTTCAGCGATAACGTCCTCGACCACATTGGTGTAGTCGAATGATTCACCAGTGGTACCCGGCAGGCCTCTCCAGTGCTGGACGATATACGCGCAGCCGGTGTTGGCCACAACGTCATTCATATCCGGGTCGAAACAGCCTCCCGACACGTCGTTGATAATGGCTGCCCCCGCCTCGCCGGCACGCCTGGCAGTTGCGGCGTGGAGTGTATCCACGGAGACAACGACCCCCTCGGCGGCCAAAGCAGTAATGACCGAGCCGATGCGGTCCCATTCTTCGTCAGCTGAGATGCGCTGAGAGTGCGGCCGTGTTGATTCTCCCCCCACGTCGATGAGGTCTGCACCGGCGTTGAGCATGGCGTGTGCATGATCGAGAGCACGGTCGGTGTCGTTCCACTGGCCGCCATCTGAAAAAGAGTCGGGCGTGACGTTGAGGATCCCCATGACGAGGGTGCGGTCGCTCGGAAGTGTCATCCCATCTGGAAGTAAAGGAGTGCGCCCGGTTTCAGTCATGGCCGCCCCCTCATGACCAGCGCCATCATCTCTGAGCGGGTGGCGGCATTGTTCATGACGCCGCGCATCGCTGATGTCACGGTGGAGCAGCCCGGCTTGGAAACTCCGCGCATTGTCATACACATATGTTCGGCCTCGAGGATGACGGTAACGCCCTGCGGGTGCAGGATCTCCACCATTGCGTCGGCAATTTGACTTGTCAGGCGTTCCTGCACCTGGGGCCGGCGTGCGTACCCCTCGACAAGGCGTGCCAGCTTCGACAATCCGGTGACTGTGCCGTCAGAGGGGATGTAGCCGACGTGGGCCTTGCCGTGGAAGGGCAGCAGATGGTGCTCGCACAGTGAGAAGAACTCAATGTCACGGACGAGCACCATTTCATTCGTCCCGGTTGTGAAGGTCGTGCGCAAGTGCTCACGCGGATCTTCAGCCAGGCCGCCGACCAGTTCCCTAAAGGAGCGGCCCATGCGTGCAGGTGTGTCTTTCAACCCGTCACGCTCTGGGTCCTCCCCAATTGCCACCAGAAGGTCGCGAATTGCCTGTTCGACACCAGCTTGGTCATACATCAGTGCTGCGTCCCCGCCTCTGGGCCGGCTGCTGGGCCCGTCGAGGGTGGTGCCACGGGTTCACCCGCAGTGGTCGACCCCGGCGTCGGGGTTGACGAGGCAGGCTCGCCGTGAGTATCAGGGGCGAGGGTGGGAGCCTGCTGGGTGGGCGGCTCCTCGGTGTTCACGCCGATCGGATCACCAAAACGGGCACCTTCGATCGCAGCGTCCGCCTGGTAGTTCCAGACTTCTCGCTCCGGCTGCTTGATGACAGGTTCGAAGATCTGAGCCAGTTCCTTTTCGTTGAGGGTTTCCTCGTCGAGCAGGCGCTGCGCCAGGTCGTCAAGGACATGACGGTTCTTCGTCAGGATCTGCCACGCTTCACGCGTCGCGTCATCCAGGAGCCGGCGCACTTCCTCGTCAATGATGCCCGCCAGTGTTTCGGACACGTCGCGTCCTTCACCTCGTCCCATCTCGCGACCCACGAACGGGTCCGTGTTGGACTGGCCGAGTTTGACCAGGCCGACACGATCCGACATGCCGTAATCCGTCACCATCGCACGCGCGGACTGCGTCGCCTTCTCAATGTCGTTGGCGGCACCTGTCGAGGGGTCACGGAATACCAGCTCTTCAGCAACGCGGCCACCCATCGAGTACACGAGGTCGTCAAGCAGCTGGTTGCGTGTCTTGTTGAAACGGTCCTCAGTTGGCATCACCATCGTGTAGCCCAGTGCGCGTCCACGCGGCAGGATCGTCACCTTTGTCACCGGATCCGTATAGCGCAGTGCCGCCGCGCACAGCGCGTGGCCACCCTCATGGTAGGCAGTGACTGCCTTATCGTGATCATTCATCACTCGGGTACGCTTTTGCGGGCCGGCGATGACGCGGTCAATGGCCTCGTCGATCGCGCGATTGTCAATGAGGTCCGCATTCGAGCGGGCCGTCAGCAATGCGGCCTCGTTGAGCACGTTCGCCAGGTCAGCGCCGGTGAAACCGGGGGTGCGTTTGGCGATCTGCTGCAGATCCACATCGTCCGTCATCGGCTTGCCGTGAGAGTGAACCTTCAGAATTGCAGCGCGGCCCTTCAGATCCGGTGCCTCCACTGCGATCTGGCGATCAAAACGCCCCGGACGCAGCAAGGCAGGGTCGAGGACGTCAGGTCGGTTCGTCGCGGCAATCAAGATGACGTTGGTGCGTTCATCGAAGCCGTCGAGCTCAACCAGCAGCTGGTTCAGCGTCTGCTCACGTTCATCGTTTCCACCGCCAATGCCGGAGCCGCGATGACGCCCAACTGCATCAATCTCGTCGACGAAAACGATGGCAGGAGCCGATTCTTTGGCTTTATCAAACAGGTCGCGCACACGCTTGGCCCCCATGCCGACATACAGTTCCATGAACTCCGAGCCTGCAATGGAGAAGAACGGCACGTTGGCCTCGCCGGCAACTGCCTTGGCAAGCAGTGTCTTACCTGTTCCGGGAGGCCCGTACAGCATGACGCCACGCGGAATTTTCGCACCGACCTTATGAAACTTTTCTGGTGCGACCAGGAACTCACGGATCTCTTCAAGTTCCTCAACGGCTTCATCTTCACCGGCCACATCATCAAATGTGATATCAGGGCGTTCCTGGTTGATTTCGCGCACGCGGGACTGGCCGAAACTGCCCATCATGCGTGTGCCCATCATGCGTGATGCGAAGAACCAGATCAGAGCGAAAATCAGCAGGACCGGCAAGAAGAGCTGCAGCATCGTCATCCAGGCGCTGGGCTGCGGGTAGTACGCGTTCCACCCCTTCGTCGGCTCCAGATCCTTCACCGTTGACAAGATGTCATCAGCCTGGGCACGCACGTAGGTAAAGGAGATTTGGGTCCCGAGGTTGCGCTCGCGGTCCATCTCGTCCACTGCCTTGTGCGTGTACGGCTCGGACAACGTGAGGTTGATCTGCTGGGTCGAGTCATTGACCACGACGCGTTCAACAGTGTTGCCTTCAAGGATCTTCAGCCCTTCAGAGGTGTCAACAGTTGACGGTCCGAAAAGTCTTCCGAGCATGGAGGCAAGAATGATGACCGCGAGCACGGGGATGATCACGTACAGCCAGTTGATTTTCTTCTTTTTCTTTTCAGCCACTGCAGTTGCCTTTACCGAATATTCTTGTCAGTTCCGTGATGGTCGCGCGCGGCCTCAGTGCCGTTCGGTCCCGCCGTACACGTGAGGTGCGAGGGTGCCGACGAAGGGCAGGTGGCGGTAGCTTTCAGCAAAGTCGAGTCCGTATCCCACGACGAACTCGTTGGGAATATCGAATCCCACATATGTCACATCGACATCGACTTTCACCGCGTCCGGCTTGCGCAAAAGGGTTGCGATTTTCACCGAGGCCGCGCCTCGCGTCTCCAGGTTGTCCTTGAGCCACGACAGTGTCAGTCCAGAGTCGATGATGTCTTCAACGATGAGGACGTGACGGCCGTGAACATCAGTGTCGAGGTCTTTGAGGATCCGCACCACACCCGATGATCGAGTACCGGAACCGTATGACGACACTGCCATCCAGTCCATTTCGAGGGGGCAGTGAATCTTGCGTGACAGGTCCGCCATCACCATGATGGCGCCGCGCAGCACACCAACCATCAAGATCTCTTCGCCCTCATAGTCGGCGTCAATCTGCGCCGCCATTTCCTCGAGCCTGTCGCTGATCTGCTGCTCGGTTAAGAGAACCTTCTCGAGGTCTTCACCCATGTCTTGAGCGTCCACGCGCCTGGTCTTCCTCTCGGTTACACGACTAATAGTCCAAGAGTGCCACATTTCGCGCTCAAGGTGACACTCAACGTGGGCAGTCTCGCTATCGGCTGACTTGCTGCACCACCCAGCGGCGCTGGCGATTCGCCTTCACTCGACACGTTCCACGATCAGGCGTCGCATCGATCGACGAGGTCCGGACCGCTCCGCCCTCGCGTGCCCACCCGGCACGTCGATACGGGTCCCGTGAGCGCCGCTAAGCGCCATCTCGTCAAGCTGCCTGACGTGGACAGAAGAGACGGAACCTGGTGAGTTCGACACCTGTGCCAGGAGTCGGTGCAAAACGCGCCTGCGGATAGGAGCTGCCAGGTCTGCCAACTTGGTGCAGTCAACGATCCAGTGTCGCCCGCGGCCACGCGAAGCTTTGCCGCGAGCACTGTCATTGTCCTCTGACTGCTCACAGGCATCTACCTGCCCGCGTTCTGCACCCCGGACGCCCTCAGCTTCCGACGACCGTCCGTCTCGAGCTCCCTCGCTTTCGCGCACACACGCATCGAACAGGTCGCCGGCCTGTGCGCTGAGATAGGCGTCATCTTCTCCGAGCATGTCGGCGCTTCGTGCAAGCGCCGGAATCGGATCAACTCCCAGCGCACGTTCCAGTGCAGGCAGTGCCCACTGGCGCACTGCAGCACGACGCAGCGCACTGCCATCAGATGCACGCCACGGCCCATCGACCGCATTGGTCGGATCATCGACCCACGCGAGCTTCAGATCCCGACACACCTGGTGAGTATCAACGCGACGCTGATCAAGCAGGGGCCGCAGCCACGTGATCGCTACCCCACCACATTCCATCAGGTCACGCCTGCGCATAGCAGATAAAGAATGCGCACCCGATCCGCGGGCCAGGCGCAGCATTACTGTCTCGGCCTGGTCATCCATTGTGTGACCGAGAAGAATCGTCGCTGCTGTCGTGCCGCTTTCTCGTGCCCATTGCGTCGCATAGCGGACAAGGGCGTCCCGCCGCGCCGAACGTGCACGAGCCTCTGGTCCGCCTTCGCGATACGCCTCCATGTCAGCATCCACAATTGCCGGATGTGCGCCCACAGACTGCACCACGTCATACACATGGCGGGCCTCGTTGGAGGATTCAGGCCGAATGTGGTGATCAACGTAAACACCGGCTACCGGGATATTCCACCGTCTGCACAGGTCGGTGGCGACTACCAACAAGGCCAGGGAGTCTGGTCCGCCGGATACTCCAACCACAACGGCGGTCGGGACGCCCTCGTTTATGATCTGCTGCAGGCAGCGGCGTGTTGCCAGCGACAATCGCCGGACGGCACCTGTCGGGGTCGAGCCAACCAGTTGTGAGGCGCGGGACTCACACGACACGGTCGCGCCACGATTCGTAGGAGACAAGCTCTTCGCGCGTGGGCATATGGGTACGGTCAGACAACAGTGTGGCGACCTGACCATCGAGGACGACGTGGCGGGCAAAGGAGAACGCTCCCTGACGTTCTGCCTCAATGGAACGCACGGATGCGCCCAGGCGCCGCAGCTCCATCAACCCAGTCATGCCGGCAGACTCAGGCGCATTGTTGCGGATCCAGCGTGCCGAGGAGATCTGGCGCGGAGAAATCTGTTCCATCTGCGCGCGCACGATCCCGTCCATCATCATGACCAATCGGGCCAGCTGCGCTGTGGACGAGGGGAACTTCGCGGCAGTGATTGACAGCTCGTCACGCAGCCAGGGTGCGGCTGAGAAGAGGATGCCCCACAGTCCGGCACGGATCGCTACCCATGAGCTGAAATCCTTGTGGTCGAGTGTGCCGCGCTGGGCGGCTTCAAGAACGGAGGGTGCGATGAAGATGCGTCGCTGTCCGAATGGGTCCCAAATTCCTTTCACGTGCGGCGCAACGGTGCGGAGCACTCCGATTTCGCTCAGGGTAGTCAGAGGCGATGCAAGGAAGGATCGCGATGAGGGGGCCTGGTCAGTCAGGTCCAGTCCGGCGGTAATGAACTGGTCAGTGATCTGGGAAATGATTTGGACGGCGGCGCGGCGATCCACGATCAGCACGGGCGCTGAGGCCACGTGCTCGGCAGCTTCGGGAAGGCTGGATAAGCCAGCAAGCAGGGGGTTGGTGCGTGAAATTGCTCTGCGTAGTCTGCCTACTGTTGCCGCTGCAGCTGAATGGCTGACGGTCGGGCCGGCCAGGGTCGCGCTGGACATGAGGCGCCCCAAGCGGTGCCATTGTGCTGTCCGATTCATGGTGTCATCCTACCGACCTGGCGGCGCGCTGGCTAAAAGGTGCGGCATGTGTGCCGGCTGCATGCAATTTTCCGACGAGGCGAGGCGTCAGAATCACTGAGCTCGAAGAGCGGCCAGGCCGGCTACGAAGTCGTCCAGAATCGGTCGAGTGGAGTACGCACCATCGTTTGGAACATTGTCGTGCCCGATGGCGAACAGAAGCTGACGACCATCAGCAGTGCTGACCGCTCCTGCCAGCGTGGACACAGTAGACAGGGATCCCGTTTTGGCCTGCAGGTTCCCGCCTGCCGGGGTGTCGGGGAAGCGTGCCCGAACAGTTCCTTCCAGTCCTCCCCACGGTAGGAATCGAATGACGTCACGCACCTGAGAGTTTTCGGAGGTCATACTCGCGTGGAGCGTGTCGACCAAAATGTGCCCCGTCAAGCGGTCGTTGCTCGACAGGCCGGAGCAGTCCTCAAGGGACAGGCCGGTTGTGTCAATTCCCATCGTGGCGATCGTATCGGACACCATCTGCGTTGACCCTGTATAGCTCGCGTCATATCCAGCCCGGCGCGCTGCGATTCTACACAGTTGGTCGGCCAGCGTGTTGTCAGAGTCGTGCAGCATCGTGCGAATCTGCTGCCCGAGCGTCGCCGAATACACGACTGCCAGTTCATCGGACTTGCTTGCCTGAGCGGGTGCATCTGCTGTAGTGGTTCCCGACGACGCGGTGTCGGATGAGCTGACGGTTGGTGGCGGTGTGGAATCACCGTCAGATCCAAGTTCGACGGTAATTCCTTCGTCGCGTAGGTGCTCGGCGAACGTGGTGGCAACGTCCCGTCCAGGATCGAAGGTGGGATCAAATCGCGCATAGCCGTAGGCGCCGCGGTCGATCGCGAATGCGCCGACCTGACCTTCGTAGGAAGCCACTTCCTGCGTCGTCCACGCACTCAGGCGTGCCGGGCCGTCGAAAATGTCGTTGTTCCAGTTCAAGGTCACCGAGGTGACGCCGCGTTCCTTCAGGCCGTCTGCTGTCTGGCGAGCCAGGTCAGCCAGCCCTGCGTGGCCATCGATGACGGTCGGGTCGCCCTCGTCAGAAGACAGCAGCAGGTCGCCCTCGCCCCACAAGTGCAGTGTTGTGTCGGTCAGGAAGGTTTCGGTGCGCAGGCGGGTGTTCGCATCGATGTGCGTCAGGATTGTCGTTGCGGTGAGGATTTTTGCTGTCGAAGCTGGCACGTGCACGCCCGTGCCGTCAGCGTCGAGCAGCACCTCCCCTGTCAGCGCATCCATCACCACTGCCCACGCTTTCCATTTGCCCTCCTGCGCGGCCTGAGCAACTGGTGACCACAAGGTCTGGATCTGCGCGGCGGTGGGAGCGGGAGCTGAGGCAGAATCGGTGATGTTCAGAGTCGATGACTGGCCATCAGACTGGCCGGTGGCATCGGGAATGTTCAGCCCCGACTGGGATGCCAGATCTGGTGGCGCGACGGCCTGAACTGGCGCGGAGATCGTCAGGAGGCCCGGCACGACATCGTAGACATCGCCCACTGCGTACGCCCCACACGCTAAAGTGCATAGTGAAGCGCATACAATCGCACCTATAGTTCGACGTTGCACGCGCGTCTCCTTCGCCTTGGGTGAGTCGGTCTCGACCCACGGCTCCACAGTAGTGGACAATGGCGGATGAGACAGATACGGCCACTCAGGAGGAACACAAATTGATGGAATTCGACGTGACGATTGAGATCCCGAAGGGCAATCGTAATAAATATGAGATTGATCACGAGACCGGTCGTATTCGTCTGGATCGCATGCTGTTCACGTCGACCCGCTATCCCGATGATTACGGTTTCATTGATGACACGCTCGGCGAGGACGGCGACCCTCTGGACGCATTGGTGTTGCTCGAAGAGCCCACATTCCCGGGATGCGTGATCCGCTGCCGCGCTTTGGGCATGTTCCGCATGCGCGACGAGAAAGGCGGCGACGATAAGGTTCTGTGTGTTCCAGCTTCCGATCAACGCGCGTCGTGGCGCACAGAAATTGAAGACGTGTCGGAATACCATCGTCTTGAAATTCAGCACTTCTTCGAGGTGTACAAGGACCTCGAACCCGGCAAGTCGGTCGAGGGCGCACACTGGGTGGGCCGTGAAGACGCCGAGGAGGAAATCCGTCGCTCCTACGCGCGAGCCAGACAAGCCGAAGCTGGCGAGCACGCGCACGAGTAGCGACTAGCTCACCAAGCAGTTTCAGAGGCGAACGACGTACGGCATCAGGGAACCGCTCCAGCCATAGATGCTGGTGACGCGCACCGTGGTGCCAGGATACGGCGCTTCGATCATCTGGTCGCCGCCAAGGGCGATCGCCACGTGGTAAATACCGCTTTGGGAACCGTCGCTGGACCAGAAGAGCAAATCGCCCGGTTGACGCTGGCTCAGCGGAATACGGGTGCCATATCCATACTGTGAGGCAGAGTAGTGTGGCAGGTACACGCCCGCCTGCCTCCACGCCAGCATGACCAGGCCGGAGCAGTCCACACCGGCGTATGATTCGCCAGCCCATACGTAGGGGACGCCCAGGAAGCTATACGCAGCGTTGACCGCTGTCTGCGCTCCGCCGCTGCCGCCGTAGGACGGTGCGGGTGCCGGATCAGGAGTCGGCGCTGGGGTCGGCGTAGGAGTTGGCGTTGGGCGCGTCTCACGCGAAGGCGGAGTATACGTCTCTTCCTGTCGACCCTGAGTAGCCGCTTCTTCTTCCTGGCGCGCAGCCAAAGCCGCCAGGCGAGCTGATTCTTCTTCGGCCGCCTTGCGCGCTGCTTCCACGCGACGACGTTCCAGTTCGGCTTCACGCTGATTAATCAGCTCAACAGTGGTGTTTTCCTTGCGTGCCAGCTCAGCCACAAGTTCACTGCGGCGCGCTTCAGTGGCCTGCTGAGAAGCCAACGCCGAGTTGGCAGCATTTTGCGCAGCATCGGTGCGTTCCTGCACCTCGTTTGTCGCCTTTTGCTGACGCTGTTCGGCAGATTCAGCCGATTCCTTCATCACCGATGCTACTTTTTCGAGGGCGGCCACCCGTTGCATCTTCGTATCGGCATTATTGGCGAATGAATCGAGTGTCGTCTGTTTGAACTCAACGGAGCGCAATCCGTCGGCCTGCAAATATGCTGCAGCGGCATCAAGAGACGAACCTTCAGAGCGGTAGGCAGTCTGCGCTATAGCAGCCAGCTCCTGACGACCTTTGTCAAACTCAGCCTGAGCCTTATCCGCATCATCGCGAGCTTTATTTGCCGCAGCAGTTGCAGCATCAAGATCCAAGCGTGCTTTGTTGAGCTCTTCGCCGGCAATCTGCGCATTGCGCATGGCATCTGAAGCGCGCTGAGAGACCGCGGCCAATTCGACTTCGATCTGCCCCACTGACATCTTGGCGGCATCGGCTTCGGCACGCGCCTGGTTGATGTCATCTTGAGAGGGCGTGTCATCTGCATATGACGCCGGCATCGCAACGCCGGCACTGACAGCAAGCAAACCTGACATGAATAGAGCGGTCAGTGCGTATCGGCCAGATGCGCGACGCGGAGCCTTCTGGCCAAAGTGGCTCAACACCTTACCGTAAACCTGTCTTTTCACCTGATCCACCTAATGACACTCTGACTTTTCCCGCACGCTCCCCCACGCCATGTGGACATCGCGCACGACATATAGCACTTACACTAGCCCATCGTCGAACACTTTGGCAACAATTTCACCATTTTTCACGTTATTCACATCAGTCACAGTTTTCACATTCGTCACACCAGACACATCCCCCTCGTTCATCTTTCGCACACCCCACCATCCACATCGTGGACACGCCTCTGACCTCATCTTGCATGATCACGATGAATCTCTTACTGTGATGGACATGTTCCAACGAATGCGAATGTCCAACTGACTGCACGCTCGTCACACGACCAGCTGTGCAGCACCGCCCTCATCTAGCGCGGGACGTTGGACGCTGCCATTCGTTTTCAAGTTTCAGACATCTGTTGATTGCGTCAAAGACTGACTTGTCGACAACTGGCTCACCAATTCACCACACCACAAGTGTGAGTCCAGCTCATCGCGCCCCCAAAGATTCTTGACACTATTAAAGGAGCACACTCATGTCTGACCGCACCGAAATCGAACGCACCTGGGCTTTTGAAACCCGCCAGATTCACGCCGGATGGGATCGCGATCCTCAAACGGGCGCAACCAGCCTCCCCATTGTTCACAGCTCATCTTTCGCCTTCGAGACACCCGAACAGGCAGCGAACCGCTTTGCGCTGCGCGAACTCGGCCCCATTTATTCCCGTCTGACGAACCCCACCAACGACGCCGTCGAAGCCCGTATCGCCTCGCTCGAAGGCGGCGTGGGAGCACTGTTGGTGTCCTCGGGCCAATCAGCTGCAGCTCTGGCTATTCTCAACATCGCTCAGGCAGGCAATAACGTCGTGGCGTCACCCTCGCTGTACGGCGGATCGATCATCCTGCTGAAGAACTCACTGGGACGTTTGGGAATTGAAACACGCTGGGTGGATGATCCCGCAGATCCGGCTCAGTGGGAAGCACTTGCCGATGACAGGACGGTCGCATTTTACGGCGAGACGATCCCGAACCCCAAGGGCGACATCCTCGATATCGAGCCAGTCGCGCAGGCAGCGCACCGAGTCGGAGTTCCGCTGATTGTGGACAACACGGTGGCCACGCCTTACCTCGTGCGACCACTGGAATGGGGCGCCGACATCGTGATCCATTCGGCCACGAAGTACTTCAGTGGGCACGGCACCTCAGTGGCAGGCGTCATCGTCGATGGCGGCACCTTCGACTTCGGATCAGACCCTGCCCGCTACCCCGACTTCAATGAACCCGACGCCAGCTACAACGGCATAGTCTTTGCGCGCGATCTCGGAAAAGACGGGCAGTTCGGCGTGAACCTGTCCTTCATTCTTCGAGCCCGCACCGTCGGACTGCGTGACTTCGGTTTCACGCTCTCCCCGCTCAACACGTTCCTGATTGAGCAGGGCATCCAGACACTGTCACTGCGAGTTGAACGCCACGTCGACAACGCGCTGACGATTGCCCGATACCTGGAGGCACACGCAGACGTGGAATCGGTCAACTACGCAGGCCTCGACGCTTCGCCCTACCACCAGTTGCAGCTCAAGTATGCGCCGAGGGGTGCCGGTGGCTTGCTCTCCTTCGTCATCAAAGGTGGCGCCGATGCGGGGCGCACCTTCGCTGAGTCACTCGAATTGATTCCCACCGTCGCCAACATCGGCGACGCAAAGACTCTGGTGATTCACCCAGCCTCGACCACGCACTCGCAACTCACGGAAGAGGAGCTGCGCAAGTCAGGAATCGAGGGCGGCACGATTCGCCTGTCCGTCGGCATTGAAAACGTCGACGACATCATCGCTGATCTGGAGCGAGGTTTCGCAGCTGCTGACGCGGTGAGCGGCGAGGAGTCGAGTGCACGAAAGACACAGGAGTGACACATGAGATCCAAACCGACATGCCCTGGCGGGCGGCACCTGTGCGATATTGGGCCGCTGCGTCTTGAAAACGGAGACGCACTGCCACAGGCACATCTGGCATACGAAACGTGGGGCACCCTGAATGCGGAGCGCTCCAACGCCGTGCTGGTCCTGCATGCACTGACCGGTGATTCTCACGTGACATCCTCATCCCACGATCCGACACCAGGATGGTGGGAGGGCATCGTCGGGGAAGGATCTCCTATTGACACGCGCGAGCACTTCGTGGTCGCTGCAAATATCCTCGGAGGCTGCCAGGGGTCCACCGGCCCCTCCTCCCCTGCTCCCGACGGCACACCGTGGGGGTCGCGTTTTCCTCTCATCTCCACTCGCGACCAGGTCCATGCCGAAGCGCGGCTGGCTGACGCACTGGGAATTGATCGCTGGTCACTCGTGATCGGCGCGTCGATGGGAGGTCACCGAGCGCTGGAGTGGGCCATCACCTACCCGCAACGCGTCGAACGCCTTATCGTCGTTGCCTCGGGTGCGCAGACAACTGCTGATCAGGCGGCATGGATTCACAGTCAGCTGGGCGCAATCCGCCTCGATCCCCTGTGGAAGGGAGGCGACTATTACGGTGGGCCGCCTCCCGCGCAGGGACTGGGGCTGGCCCGGCAGATTGCGCACACAACGTATCGCAGTGCGCCGGAGCTGCAGGAACGCTTCGGCAGGTTCCCGCAGCATGAAGAAGATGTGCTCGAGGGGGGCCGGCTGGCTATCCAGTCATACCTGGATCATCACGGTGTCAAGCTGGCCAACCGTTTCGATGCAGGCTCCTACGTCGCGCTATGCCACGCCATGTTGACGCATGACGTGGGGCGGGATCGTGGCGGCATTGCGCACGCGCTGCGTTCAGTGACGGCCCGCACGCTGGTGATTGCCGTTGATTCGGATCGTCTGTTCCATCCCAATGAGTTGTGGAACATTGCGGACAACGTGCGCGGCGCGTTCTATCGAGAGGTGCACTCCGACCACGGTCATGACGGTTTCCTGATTGAACGTGATCAGGTGGCACGACTGATCCGAGAGTTCATTGATCGGTATCGCGGCGGGCATGAGGAATACGAGCCTGGCTCTGCATCAAACCGATGGGTCCAGTCGATACAGTAGGAGTGTGAGTGAGCATTTGAACGATCGCGATGAACTGACTGAACAGGACGAACCCGTAGTTCGGGATCCCCTGGCACCGTGGGGCACAGACGGGCCACCGCCATCGGGCCAGTGGCGCACTGACGTGCTGGGCGAAGGATTTGTGTCACGAACCATCGATCTTCTGCCCGACGATGAAGGCCCGGTTGTGGCAACGTTGATGCGTCACGATCCAGAAAACGACCCGAACGCAGATGACCTGCGTTTAGTCGACCGGCCGATTATCCGCCTCGAGAACCCCGTGACTGTCCTGTACCTGCATGGCCGAAATGACTATTTCTTCCAGCGGCACCTCGCACGCCATATTTCGGCGCTGGGCGGGCGCTTCTACGCACTGGACCTACGCAAGTACGGCAGATCACTGCGCCCGTGGCAAACAATTGGCTTCATCAGCGATATTGACGACTATGACGAGGACATGGGTGAGGCGCTCGACATTATCCGCGGCGAATGCTCTGACGGCCCGCTGATCGTGATGGGACATTCGACGGGCGGCCTGATCGCAACCTTATGGGCGTGGCGTCACCCCGGAGCGCTCGATGGACTGGTTCTGAATTCGCCGTGGCTGGAGATGCAGACGCTTGCAGCGGTGCGTTCGGCTGTCCAACCCGTCCTTGGCCGCATCGCTGCCCGCACTCCCCTGTGGGAAATTCCTGCATCAACAGGGCCGGATCATTATGGCCGTTCCCTCATGGAGGGCTGGTCGACTTCGGGTTTCGACCTGCCAGAAGAGCTGCGTGATTTTCCTGACGACGACCCTGCTTTCACAGGGTGGGACTACCTGCATGAATGGAAGCGCCCAGAAGGCTACCCGGTGTACGCTCAGTGGCTCGATGCCATCCTGGTGGGGCACGAGAAGATCGAGCATTCTGTCTCGATTGACTGCCCGATTCTGTCGATGATGTCCACGCACAGTTATTTTGACGAGAAGTGGAGCCCGGAAGTTTTCCGTTCTGACACGGTGCTCGATGCCGATGTGTTGGCTACGCGGTCAGCCCACCTGGGTTCTTTGGTGACAATCGCGCGCTTTGACGGGCGCCATGACCTGGTGTTGTCGGATCCTGATGTTCGTCAACGCGTCTGGTACACGATGGATTCCTGGCTGGAGTTCATGGCTCACGCACTGTAGCAGTGAACTGCGGCAGCACTGTCGGGCACACGTCAGGCGTTCCCTCGTTCGAGCGGCATTCAGCGAACGGCGCGAATTTCTGCGAGCGCTTCTGCCAGCGTCGGACCTTCAGCGTTGTCGATATGCCAGGCGTGCCACCCGTCAATTCCGCTCAGACCCAAACTTGCCAACGCATCTGTCGGGTCGGAGAACTCCGCTTCAGCCACGACGATCACGCCCTGTTCGGTCAGGTGGGCACGCTCCTCGCTGACCTGCGTATCTGTAGCCAGCTCAGTATCCAGAACCAGTGCGATCTGTTCGCCCACCATGTGCGCAACGAGTTCGAGCGCTTCATCGTCTGCGCTCACGGATACCGCTTCTGAAGTGTCGTCGTGGCGTTGCTGCGCGTGCCTGGCATGACGTCGCTCGGATCGAGACGGCAGATGCGGGGCGATAATGCTGATCGCGCCGGTTTCGGGATCCTCCTGAGCAGTGGCGTCATCAAAATCAGCACGCAGGTAATCCTCGTCCCCCTCTGATGGGTCCCACGAAGTCTCGCCGCGCGCGTACAGCCCATTGTCTGCCGAGGGGGCCGGGCCGATCGTGGCCTGCGACTGAGCATCCGACACGAGGACATGCGGGACGTGCCCGTACAAGCGTGGCCCCACTGTCTGAACGTCCAGGAAAATGCGGCCAGATGACAGGGCCCGCATCGACAGTTCGTGCACTTCCACACCTGAGGAGGCGAGCACATCCAGGGCGGGCCGCACCTGGTCGTCGATGGATCCGACCACCAGGATGAGGCGTGGGCCAGCTGAAATGGTGGGTGGCATGGAATCGCGGAACCGTAGCCATCCGGTCCGGAATGCTTCCACCCCGCCTGCATATTCGCGTGCCAGGTCAGTCCACGACAATGCTGCCGAGTCTGACAGTCGCGAAAGGGAGGCGATCAGCAGATCTGAATCCAGATGTGAAGTAACTTCCACGCACACCACTTGGCCGGTTGCGTCCAGCGCAGTCAGGCGAGGGGTGCCGGCCGCGTCAGGATGGTGGGAGGTGTCTCGCCATGTAATCGGAAACAGTGGGCGCGAGACAATCTCCAATACCTGGTTGCGCACCGAGTCCAGCACATCCTCGCCTATTGGCCCCTGAACAGGATGGCCGAACTGTGCTGCCACCAGGCGCCCGTTTTCGACCTCAAACAGTGCCATTCAATGCCACCCCCGGTCCTCTGCTGCGTTCCGCTCGCCGCAGTGTTTCTTATGTCAGTCTACGGCAATCGTACAGTGATCTGCCTCGATCAACAGAACGGCCGCAGTGGCCCTGACAATGCGGCGGCATCCACAGGAGTGGGTCGAAACTGTGTTATCCACACTGTCGACGTGAATCTCGCGCGATCCACAAGTGGAGCCACTGCGCTTTGGGCGAGTGCACACCCATGATGAGGTGATCGTATGGATGATCTGACACGAATCCGACGATGGAACTGGGCCGTCCGTATCACAGTGGCTGTGAGTATGTGTCTGGCCTTGTGCGGAACACTGATGTATCTGCGTCCGCCTCCCCCAGGGGTTGACGTCCTCGTCACGTCAGCCCGTCTGACATCTGGAATGGCGAGCAGTTCCGCAGTTCACACAGTCGCAGTGCCACCGGCTGCGGTGCCAGCAGATGCGCTGAGCGCTGACGCGGATATCCCGCCTCGATGGGTGGGTGCCGACATCGAGGCGGGGACGGTGCTGACTGAATCGAATGTGGCAGGATCTGCGGATTCTCGCGCTCTGGCAGATGACGAGGCTCAAGTCACGATCGAGCTGCCTGTCGATCAGCTGACTCGAGTGTCGGCTGGAGACACGGTGCAGCTGTGGGCATCTGACTCATTCTGCGCCGATGAACAGCGAAAATGCCCGGCGACCCTGCTTGCTGATGGTATCCGTATCGCCTCGATTTCCGACCATGATTCGGGGCCACTGGCCGATTCGCCCACCCAATCGGTATCGATCATCATGAAAGCAGACGAAACTGAGCGGATCGTCGGGCACGTTACCTCAGACATCATCACGCTCGTATTACGATCTCCTTCGGGGTAAGAATCCCCTTTGTCTATTTTTCAAGGAGACGATCATGATCCAGGGATTCAAGGAATTCATTTCCAGAGGCAACGTCGTCGACCTGGCAGTTGGTGTCATTATCGGCGCCGCGTTTTCACAGATTGTGACCGCCCTCGTTGATGGCGTGATCAATCCGCTGATTGGCGCCATCTTTGGCCAGCCGAACTTTGACGACGTCCTCAAGTTCACCATCGGCACGTCCGAGATCAAGCCAGGACTCGTTCTGACTGCCCTTGTCAACTTCCTGCTCATCGCATTCGCCATCTACTTCTGCATCGTGATGCCCATGAATAAGCTGGCAGAGCGTCGTCAGAAGAAGACCGAACAGAATGAAGCCGAAGAGCCCGCTTTGACCGATGAAGCAAAACTGCTTGTCGAAATTCGCGACCTGCTCTCCACAAATGGCTCAACGCCATCCGTACGCTAACCTCGCTTCTGACCCTGGTGGCGGCCTGATGGCCATCACCTAGGAATCGGATCGCACCTGCCAATGCGGCGGGACATTGTCAAGGAGCCTGGCGTCATTTTCATGATCATTATGACGCTGGGCTCCTTCGCGTTCACGGTCACGTGAGGTTACTTTCTCGTCCCACGAGGGTGCCACGCCGTCATCGATCAGCCGCTGATCAGTCGGGCTGATGCGTATGACGCGCCGACGTCTGGAGTGCTCTGCCATCGCCTATTCCTGAGTTGGCTGGGTACGCCTGACAACGTTACGCAACACTGCATCGGTTTGCGCTCCACGACGGGTTAGCCCCACAGCGAAACGCAGTTCATCAATCAGCTCGTCTTCCGTGCGTTCCTCACCATCAGCGCGCACCCAGTGTGCCAGCTCATCGAGCTGATCATCACCGTAGGCAGCCAGCGGAAGGCCTTTGGCGATAGCTGGTCGCGGTCCACGCTTGTCAGCATCCGCCGATTCCTTCGCCGCTTCAAGATCGATTCGGGAAATCTCTGCGGTCAGTCCCAGCTCGATTTCGTCAGCTCGGGCACGAGCCCGATCCTCACTGCTCATTGCCGGTGATGGCGAGTCCAGTGCTCGCGCACCTTCGGAGCCTTCCGTCCCGCTCTCGACGCGCGTACCACCAGCATCCTCATCATCAGTGATGCTGCCGGTTTGACCATCTGCGCCGGGCGCGCCGGAGTGGGCACCGCGATCAGACTCTGAAGAACCGTTAACTGGCTCGGACGAGGCGTCAGCGTTCAGTGAGCGATCCAGACCCGGCGCGTCATCGGAGTCTGCCTCGTCGATATCAATGATGTCGGGCACCGTGATATGCGCTGCCGACCCGTTGGCCTCATCAACTGCATCAAGGACGAGCTGCACAATCGCGTCAGTTTCGCGTTCGGGATCAATGAAGACTGCCATGGACAGTTCGGTTCGGACTTTCCATCCCTGGGCCTCCAGGAGTTTAGGCCAGATCCGATCGCGCACCCGCAGTGAAGGCTCGTTGACATATGCATCATCATCAGTGAGCACTGCGACGAGCAGGCGACCAGGTACTTCGGGATGACCGATTGCCAGCGGAATACGCATTCCTCCGGGCACACCCACGTTCGGTACCACTTCCAGACCAAGTGAATACAGCCGCTCAGCCAAGTCGATCAGCAGCGGATCGGGGGCATCCTGCAGGGTCGGCCATGTTGCATCTCTTTCGTCCTCTTCTGCCCCTTCAGCTACTTCCAACAGATCGAGCAGCAAGTGGGCTCCCTCGGACGTGACACGTGAGCGATCAAATTCCTCGGGACGAATTGACGAGAATACGGTCAGTTCCGAACGCACCGTGCGCAGCACATCAATAAGGACGGGCAGGCCCGACGCAGCGCTGATCTGGCCAAAATCGTGCAGGACGCGACCGTGTGGTGTCTTCGCGTAGCCCACCGTGAGCATAATGTGATCCCGGCTCAGGCCACGCGCGTCTTCGGGACTCACCACGACGAAAGGTTCAAGAGCATCAGGATCAAAGAAGGATGTCAGCCCCGGAGACGATGCCACTTCCCGTTCGAGGGCGGCGCGGATGCGTGTGGCATGCCGTTCATTGAGCGCGATCACAGCAAGGGAGCGGTCGGGGTGCTCGAGTGCATGGCAAATGACCTGCTCGACAACTGCGTGGACTTCGGCGGCCGACGACTCGACTGCAGCTACACCCGGTGCAGGCATACCTGAGCCATCGGGCCAGATCGCCTTGATCGGTGAACTGGTCGTGCTCCAGGGAACCGGGATACCCATTTGAGCTGAATCGTATTGGCTCACCAATTTGGCAACACGGTCATTGAGATGACCCGGCAGCACGCTCAAACGCGTGTGAGGCAAAATCTGAGCGAGCGCGCTCACGGCTCCCTGCGGTTTGCTGGAATCCGACTGCTCGGAAGCGGTGCCGCTGGTCGACAGGTCGGCGATCACCACGATCTGTCGCGCACGCGCGATGATGGGAATAAGTTCTGCCAACGGCAGGCTATCGACATCATCGAGCACAACGAGGTCAATGCGGTGTCCATGCGGCACAAGGAGCGGTACCAGAGTCGGGACGGTCAACACCAGCGGAATGAGGTGCGAGGACAGGAGGTGTCGCGCGAAGAGGTCAGTCCCGCTGGCACCAGCTTTCAATGAGGCAACCAAGTCGGCGTGCTGTTCAGGTCGCGTGGCAAGAGCCTGCTGGCGCAATCGGCGTGCACGCTGGAGCGCAATCGGAGCCAGCGATTCGATTTGTTCTTCGTCCAGCCGGCGACCTTCAACAATGAGGTCTTCAAGTTTTGTCGGGTCGAACCCGCCGAGTTTGGGTTCTTGTGCCAGCATCAGTCCAAGAACGGATGCCCACCACGCCAGATCGAGTTCACTATCCAGCATCTCATCGACGACACTACGTTTACGGAGGTCAGCGACGAGGTCATCCAGTCCGATCTGAGCCAGTTCCTTCAGAACAGCGACACGTTGCGGAAGTTCGCGAGCACCATCCGGATCTGCTGCCAGACGATCGAGCAGTCTGCCCAGATCGGTCATATTCATACGGGCAAGGTCAGGGTGAGAGGTGCCAAGAATCGGCGCCAGACGGTTCAGGTCAGCACGCACTGATGCGGCCAGCTCAATGATCTCATCCATGCGTTGCGGCAGTGTGGGCCAACCGTCGGAATCACAATGCTGTCGCCACACATCACGGCGCTCCTGCACGAGCAGAAGTTCACGGTGAAGGTCTTCAACGTGACGTCCGGGCCGCACATAATCGCGTGCCTGTCGGATCAGGCGCTGACGCTGCGAATGTTTCATGGAGATGCCGTGCGAGCGACGCCATTGCTTCGACGCGGTTGCAATCACCATATCGGCTGCGCTGCGTTCAAAAATGGCCGGCTCGAACACGTCGAGGACATCGCGCACGCCTTCGAGCATTTGAAGCTGAGCTTCCCACTGAGTCAGGCTGGTGGCAGGGACAAGCCCCGTTTCGCCGGCAACCGTGCCCATCTGCACTCGCATCTCAGGCAGGGATTCGGTGGCGAGCCTCTTGACTCGTTTCAAGACATCGGGAACCTGCTCCGCTGCGTTGATGACCGCTCCGCGCCACGCGCCGCGCTGCGTGAATGATGAGAACAGATTCAGGCCGCTGGCTCGGTGCAGCAGCGTGCGGGCGCGCTGTCCCTGATCCTGCGCAATGTCTAGCAGGACATCCTCGCGCAGCCTGACGCGGGTGCGTGGAGCAGGGTGCATGCTGGTCAGATCTGTCAACACCTGTAGGGCATCGTAGGCGGATACGCCGAAACGGTCGAACGGCTTATGAAGGTAGGTCGTATGTGATGACAGGGCCTCCCGGACGCGACGCAGTCGCGTCCGCACCGCTTCGATCTGCGTGGGATCGGTGATCACATCGGACGTGTCGGCCATGGCAAATTCGAGGCGCTCACGCACAATCTGCGCCGACTGGGCACTGCCATCGACGCGCACGGAGATTTCACTGACTCCGTGCTGGTCAAGATACGTTTCCACTCGCGTGGTGCGCGACGGGGATCCTGCAATATGCATGGTGGAACGCCCTCGTGACGCAGCATCTGTCATGATGGCAGCAATCACGGCGGTATCGTCCGCACCGTGCGGAATATCGATCATGAGGGATGCGCCGTCAGCAACTGCCTCGACGATGTCCTGCTGGGCAGGAGCCAGGTCACCGATGCCTTTTTCATCCCACGGGTCACGATCCGCGGGGTTCGCGCGAGGCAGTTCCTGGCCGATTTCTCTGACCGCTTCTTCATCGCCTGCCAGCGCTCGAATAATCGGGTGGTTCACCAGGTCCTGCTGGTGGTCAAACTCGCGCAGCAGCACACTTGCCGGATGCTCAAAGATGCCGAGAACCAGGCCTTCCCTCAGGTCAAAGCGCTCCAGACTGGCACCGATGTCGCGTAGCTGCGCCAGTGCACGGGTGGGTGAAAACCCGTGCAGCGACGTTGCGTCATCCAGGATCACGTGCGGGTCCACGTTGAGATGAGCTGATTCAAATGCCTGCGACAGGCTAGGTCCAATCGATGCTCCCTCACGCAGGGAAATGACGATATCGCCGTCATCAGTTTCTTCAACAGTGACTGGTCGCAGCAATGCCGGGGAGCCTCGCCGTACCCCCGCATCTGTCCACGATGCCTGTCCGATCGCCAGGTGGATGGGGCCGATTCCGTGCGTCGCAGCCAGCTGGCGCGCGCGTCGTATCACCGTTAACGTTTTTTCGCGTGCCCGCTCGTACGCGCTTTTTTCCCGTACGAGGTTCGACAAGCGCGTGGGGTGCTCTGCGTACAGTTGCGCCAGACCTCCGGGGTGGGCCTGTCCGAGCGCAAGGCGTGGGGCTGCTTCGTTGGTTCCTGCAACGGTGGGTTCATTCACCGTGAGTGTGGATAGATCCTGACGCCATTGCGCCAATACGTCTGTCAGCTCGTCGGCGATCGGCGTGTGTTGGGCGCGCACATCGTCCGCGGCTTCGGAGCGCCGGCGAGGGCGGGACGAAGCCGAATTTGAACGGGAGAAGATACTCGGAACCACTCTCCTAAGCTAATTGCTAATGGCCACGCTTTTGTGGAAGCGCCGCGGTATGCCCCCAATTGCCACGAGGATGACGCCGACGCATTCCGGAGCTGGCCAGCTGGCAGGAATCGCACGGACGGTAAGTCTCATGTGAGGGTCTACTCCGCGTGTCCGAGATTGATGTCCTTAGTCGCGGCAATGAGTGTGTCTTGAATCTCAAACCTGTTCGATATGACTGATGACCTGTGGTGCGTACCGAGGGCAGACACCACAGGTCATCAGGTCACGGTTTATTCAAGCCGGTTGATGCAGCCGTTCAGTACGAGGCGTGCACAACGCCACAGAAACTGAAGGTGAACTGGAGTTTCTCACCTCGCGGCAGCTCATATTCAGGGTGGGTGCGAGCACCCCACGTATCATCGCCGGCCACGCCGCGACGCATCAGCGCCGGTCGGGCAACAGTCTTGACCGGGGCGGGCAACTCGTTGGGATGGGCAGCGTTTTCGATCTCAAACGGGGTCCACGGCAAAGCGGAGAACTCCATCGGCTCGTCAGCCTCGAAACGGATGCCCCAGCCATCCTCGTCGGTCAATTCCGCCCAGCGCACGCCCGTGCGTGAGCCTGCTTCCTGAGGACGCAGGTACGGGGTCAACGCGTCGGCCACTTCCAGGTCGTAGACACCCAGGCGCGCCCCCTGACGGCGGTCCACATAACACTCCTCGGGCCCTTCGCCGTACCAGCGCATGTGGGTCAGGCGGTCCGACAGTTCAAACAGTGCACCATATTCAGGCATCGACGGCAGCTTCGCGTCAGGCGTTGTCGTCATCGTGACTGTGATACGACCGTTTCCGTCAACCCTGTACGCCACGGTGAGCATGGCATCCGGGGCGGTCAACAGGTCATAGCGGAACGTGATTGTTACCGAGGTGGCGTCTGTTTCCACCTTCGCTTCCTCGTCGACCGGTCTTGCATACCGTGAGGCAATAAGCCACGGAGCGCATTCGCGCTGCATGTTCCACCCGTTTTCATTCGAGGTGGGTGCGTGCCAGAAGTTCGGGCGCACTGTGCTGTGAAGCAGTTCGCGCCCGCCCTCGCTTGTCATGCCGTACCGGTAGGACGTCAGTCCACGCGCCGAGGTGAACAGAGCGGAGAAGTGTTCGCCGTGCACACCGATATTGCGCACGCCTTCCACTACTCGAGGTGCAGGAATGCCCGTAGCCGGAGCCGCAGCTCCTTCTACAGCGAAGACTCCCTGCCCGTAGGCGACGACGTGTCCACGCTCGGCCCATTCGGTGTCCTCACGCAGGCGCATTTCCACGTTGATGACGTATTCGCCTGCTTCTTCAGGCAGGCTGAACGGCAGGTCGTAGGTGGCATTTTCTCCCGGTTCAACATGAGTGTCGAGGGCCCTCTGAGCCAGCGTGGCACCTTCATGTTCCAGGCTTACCACGCATATGAACGCATCGGAGTTCGTGAACATGCAGCGGTTTTCAATTGTCACTTTCGCACGCTCAACTGTGATGTCGAAATCCTGGAACAGATAGCTGACTTCCTGAATCTTCGGGGTAGGCGTGTGATCAGCGAAGTAGATGCCGTTGCCGCAGAATTCGTAGTCCGTTGGCGCCTCGCCGTTGTCCCCGCCGTATCCGAAGAACGGGCGGTTGTATTTGTCGCGCATGGCGATTGCCTGGTCAGCGAAGTCCCAGATGAATCCGCCCTGGAAAAGTTCCTCGCGGCGCGCCAGGTCAAGGTACTTGTCAACGGCGCCGAACGAGTTGCCCATGGCGTGCGCAAACTCGCAGAGGATCATCGGCTTGTCGCGGTGCTGAGCCAAGAATTCTTCGACTGTTGCGGCCGGTGTGTACATCTCTGAGTGGATGTCAGTGGAGTTCGGGTAGCGGTTGTCGTGAACGACGCCTTCGTAATGTACGACCCGCGAGTCGTGTTCGCGGAAATAGTCGGCCACCGCTGCGATCATCGAACCGCCGTAGGACTCATTGCCGCATGACCAGATTACAATGCTGGCATGATTGCGGTCGCGCATCAGCATCGAGGCGGCACGATCCAGCAGTGCGCCTCGCCACTCTTCACGATTACCCGGCAAGGTGTGATCGATCGGTTCACCGCGCAGCAACATCCTGTCCCACACGCCATGGGATTCCAGGTTCATTTCGTCGATGACCATCAGTCCGTAGCGGTCACACAGTTCATACAGGAACGAGTTGTTCGGGTAGTGGCTGGTGCGGATCGCGTTGATGTTGGCCTGCTTGAGCATGATGATGTCGCGTTCAGTTTGCTCGCGGCTCATCACGCGACCATCAAGGCCGAATTCGTGCCGGTTCACTCCAGTAAAGATCACGCGTTTGCCGTTGAGTTTCATCACGCCGTCTTCGATGGCGAAGCGTCGAATGCCCACGGTCTGAGGGATCACTTCACGCAGTTGCCCATCGTTGTCACGCAACTCCAGCGTGAGGTCATACAGGTACGGATCTTCGTGGCTCCACAGGTGCGGCTGCTCAATGGTGATCTCGTAAGTGCCGTCGTCGGAGCGATTGAGCTCCCCCACGTCGTCCAGCGCCACGGTCAGGTCACCCTCGCCAATGACGACTGGTTTGACGCGCACGATGGCACGTGAGTAATCGTCAGTCAGCTCGGCGCTTACACACAGGTCTTCGAGGTGGACAGCGGGCCGCCGGTAGAGCACGACGTCGCGGAACAGGCCGGAGAATCGATAGAAGTCCTGGTCTTCAATCCATGAGGCGGCGCACCATTTGATGACCTGTACTGCGAGCTTGTTGCTCCCCTCGACCAGCGCGTCGGTAATGTCGAATTCACTGGGCGTGAAGGTGTCGGTGGCGTATCCGATATATGTGCCGTTCAGCCACACAACCAGCGCACTCTCAGCGCCCTTGAAGGAGACGGAAATTCGCTCCCCTTCTTCGAGCGGCCGGTCAAGGGTGAAGGTACGCACGTAGGAAGCGACGGGATTGAAACGCTCGGGAGCGCGGCCTTCATCGACATCCTCCTGACCATCCCACGGATACTGTACGTTCACGTATTGCGGATTGTCGTATCCGTGCATCTGAATGTGCGCGGGGACTGGGATGTCATCCCACGCCGCGCAGTCGAATCCAACGGCTTCGAAGCCCGGCACAGTTGCCGCTAGGTTTTTTGCATAGTGGATTTTCCACAGTCCGTTCAGGCTTTGCTCGTATTCAGAATTGCCGAGGGCAGCGCTGCGCGCACTGTTGAACCATCGGTGGTCTGAGTGAGCAGGCATCCGATTCTCAGCGAAAGACTGCGGGTTGTTGATCTTTGCGGAAATATCAATCACGAAAAGCTCCTCTTGTTCCTTCCTTTGGAGCTACATGCCGAGCATGCACGAGCCCAATCCACCCACGTGTGCGTTGTGTGGGACGTTTATGTGTGTTCAAGCTTATATGGTTACGTAACCGGATGTGATCTCAAGTGAACTCCTCGCTCACCTTCGTGGACGAGCGTGATCTCGTCCCCACGCAAGGACCTATACGCTGAGGTTTACCCCTTGACGGCCCCTGAGGCCAAACCTGCTTGCCAATAGCGCTGCAGGCCAATAAAGATAACGATAAGCGGAATAACACCTAGGAGCGCCCCCATCATGACCGCGCCCTTTTCCGGATTGAAATAACTCATCATGCCGTACAAACCCAAAGTTACGGGCTTGATCTCAGGACTAGACACCATAATCAAAGGCAGCAGGAAGTTATTCCATGTCGCTACGAAGATAAACAAGAATATGGTGACGAGTGCAGGAGCTAAGAGACGCATGACGATATCGAAAAAGATTCGAGTCTCGGAGGCGCCGTCGATTCGAGCAGCCTCAATAAGCTCAGTCGGAACCGATGAAGCGGAATAGACACGCGCGAGGAAGACACCAAAAGGTGACACTATTGACGGAATGATAATCGCCAACATCGTATTCGTGATGCCTAGGCGTAGAAACATGATGTACATCGGTATCGTCAGCAGGGTCGCGGGCATCAAAAGTCCTGCCATGATAATTCCGAACGAAATGCGTTTGCCCGGAAAAGAGAACTTCGCAAGCGCATATCCTGCCATCGCTGACAGTAAAGTTCCCAAGGCCGCTGAGACGATCGAGTATATAAGCGAATTGAGAATCCAACGCCAAAAATATCCTTGGGTCCACTCCATCAGTCGGCTGTAACTGGCAACGATCGCGTTGGGCAGATTTTGCAGGTCTGTCGCAAACCACAACCCATTACTTGATACGAGCTCGCCATTCGTCTTAGTTGAAGAGATGATGACCCAGTAGATTGGGAAAAGGAAGTAGATCAAAACGAGCGTTAGTAGAACTAACGTCAGGATTCGCGACAACGGCTTGGGAGCTAAAGCTCTCGGAATCGAAGCCTTAACTTCGACGTTGCGTCTCTTTTCAACACGACTTGAAGAAATCACTTGTTTATCCTCCGCTCAACCAAGGCATACGTCACTGCAAGAACACCTGCAATCAAAGCCATAACCACAGCAGTCGCCGATGCCGGACCGTCACCCGAAGGAGTCATCGTTCCCATCATCGTGTTATAAGCCATCATCATCGGGGTGAAGTCTTTTGGTATCCAAGTCTGACTCGTTGCCATAACAGTAGGTTCATTAAAGAGCTGGATTGTTCCTACAATCGATAGAAGAACAGTCAGCAGTGCTGCTCCGCGAACCATTGGGACCTTAATCTTGACTGCAATTTGGAAGCCGCTCGCTCCGTCGATTCTACCTGCTTCATATAGTTCCCGCGGAATTGCTTGCAAGGCCGCGAGGAAAATGAGCATGTTATAGCCCGTGAAAGTCCACGTCGTCATATTTGCCATCGACGCGAGGATAATATTCTTTGAGAAGAAATCTACGTTCACACCCAAATAAGAAAAAGCGCGCACAATCGGCGAGACCTCTGGCGTGTACAGATACATCCATATCATCGCAGCCACCACACCTGGAATCGCATATGGCAGAAAATACCCGAGGCGATAGATCGCCACATGCCTAACCAAAAATGAATCCAGCAGGAGCGCCAAGAATAGAGCAGCGCCGATCATGATGGGAACTTGGAACAAGGTGTAGATTCCAACACGCAAAACGCCATGCCAAAACCCTGCACTCGTAAGAACGTACGCGTAGTTACCGAAACCTACAAAAACATTCTTCAGCTCTCCGCCACCAAAAGCACTGCCACCGGACGTCATCTGCTGAAAGAAACTGTAGTAAATAGCAACACATATTGGGAGCAGGAAGATTAGCGTGTAGCCCAACATAAACGGACCAAGGAACTTCCAGCCCGTCTTAGTATCTGCAGCTCTGTATTTTCGAATCTTTTGAGTAGCCGACTTCTCACCCTTGAGCATCAGAGTTCTTGCCTCCTATTTCCTAAGCTGCTCTTAATGGACTCCAGCCTTTTTCTCCAGCCTTAGCGGTAAAGATTGGCTTGGAGAGCCTGTTTCTAGGCTCTCCAAGCCGTGGTATGAAACTTCACCTACTCAGCTACCTCAAGCCCAAGATTCTGCAAGGTTGCTTTCGACTCGGTCGTGGCAACATCAAGCAGGTCTTTAGCCTTGAGCTTGCCTGCAATCAGATCGCTGGCCGCTTGATTGATCTTCGGCATTACAGAGGAATATCCGGGAATTGTCAAAACGTTCGAAGCCATGTTGTTATTGGCCTGAAGCAATTCACTCATCACGTCCTGGCCTCCGTAGAAAGCCTTCATTTGCTCCGGGGTATCAGGAGTTTCTTTAGATGACGCGACAACCAATCCCTGGCTAGCCAAGGAGGCGGTTTGCTGATTAAACCAATCGTTGAACTGCATCGCTTCTGCTGGATACTGGCATCCCTTCAACACCGCTACGCCAGAACCACCATTAGGTCCAGTTACCTGGCCGTTACCAAAGTCAGGAAGCTGGGTTACGGCCCACTCACCCTCGTTTTCTGAGCCGGTCATGTCGCCTTGCAAAAGAGCTGCATCCCAAGCAGCTCCGATTGTTCCAATTATTTCCTTGGAGTTCAGAGCGGCTTTGAATGAGTCATCCCAACGCGGGAGCGTAGATGTGAGTTTCTCGTCAAGCATCGTCTGCCAAAAATCGGTTACCTTGACGGCACCAGGCCCATCAGCATTGATGACCCATTTTGATCCGTCGATCTCGTACCAAGGATTACCAGCAGCGGCAGAAAGTGCAGGCAGGATGCTGCCAGCCTCATCCGGAGGCAGGTTGACGATGTACTTACCAGCGGCTGCCGCCTTGGCAGCAGCCTCATGGAATTCGTTCAGATCCGTAGGAGGCGCAATTCCTAACTTGTCAAATTCCGCCTTGTTGTAGAAGTAAACGAGAGGACCGGTATCTTGCGGAATTCCAAAGTACTTGCCGTCAATTGACATTGCATCGAATGCACCTGATGCGTATCCATCCTTGTATTTTTCTGCTTCAGCAGAAACGTCTTGAACAAGTCCTTTTACATACACTTCAGCCAGTTCACTGTATCCAACTTGAGCAAGACATGGAGCATTATCGGCTTTCACATCTGTCTCAAGCTTCTTGATCAGTTCATCGGCCTTGCCGTCAAACTTGACCGAGTCGACCTTAATGTCGGGATGTTCCTTATTCCATTCTGCGACGATGTCTGCAACCTTGACCATACCTTCCCCGTCAGGCAGGCGGTGAACGTAGGTGAGCTCAACAGCTCCCCCATTCGAGGACTCGGCACTAGCAGACTGTTCACCCGAATTGCCTTGCGAGGAACATGCTGTCAAAGCAAAGGCACCAACTGTCAAAAGCGACACTGGCACAGAAAAACTTCTCGATACACGCATTCTGTAGGATCCTCCCTATCTACGTATCTATTTGGTAGCGTTACCAGCCGGAGAACTCAGCGAAGATTTAAGTCAATAAGCCACTACTGCGTGACCTTAATGAATCGATTTTGAGTTCTACTGCTAAAAGAATGCTAGCTCACGTGCCTTCATAAACCAAATTGACCGAATGGTCTAAACTCTTGGCGTAAGGATCAGGCTTGCAAACCCCTAGCCCTTTGTAACCGCATGCATCAACACTATTTCACTTCACACAGCTGGCTTCAGCCGCAACTCTTCTGTTCACCATCTTGTTCATAATCAAGAGTGACCTCACAACAGTGAGAAAGTACCCGTAGCAGAACAGGCGCCAATCCAAGGAGCACGCGCTACGCGCTCCACATTTTCTGCACAACTCTGGCCGTGGGCGCTTAAAAGAGCAGGGGACGAAGCACTTCGAAATGTCCCCAGCAACAAGCTCACGCCCCAAAGCTAAGGTCGCCTCCGTGGCAGAAAATTCCCAGAGCATTTTGTGCCCCCGAGACGATTCGAACGTCCGACACCCGCTTTAGGAGAGCGGTGCTCTATCCCCTGAGCTACGAGGGCAGTGCGCCAAGGCGCAAGGAATAGAGTATCACCCTCGTTTTGGTTCGCCACATCGCGGCCGCATGCGACTTAGGTCGTCTCAGCTACCTTGCCGCGCTCAGCACTGGCTAGCACACTACCCTCATCTGTCTTGAGACGCTCGGAACTGACCAGCGGCACGCTAGGTACCGTGCGCCGCTCCGAACTGACTAGCGGCGCTCCCAAGTGCCTTGCGGCGCGGGTGAGTCATCTGTGCGTTCAGAGGGGACGATCATGACCGGGCAGGTTGAATGGCCCAGAACCGTCTGAGAAGTCGATCCCAGCAAGACCCCTGCAAACCCACCGCGCCCACGTGTTCCCACAACCACTAAGTCAACGGCTGTTGAGAACTCGATGAGAAGCGACGCGGGCGATCCGTCCAACGCGTGACGCGCCACATGGATGTCACGGCTAGCCAGCGCAGAATCAATCGCCATGTTCAGTCCCTGACACACGTCGGCCAGCAGCGCTTCGCGGTCAATTGACGTCGGCATCCATGCCATCATCGAGTTGCCCTGCGCGATCGGTACCGCCGAAATTGCCGTCAGTTCAGCATCCCACGCTTCAGCTTCATCAATGGAGCGCTTCAAGGCGGCAGAGGCGACCTCGGAGCCATCACTGCCGACCACGATTCGCTCCACAGGGGTGAACGATTTGCCGCTGGTATGGCGCGGCACGACAACCACAGGGCACTTCGCGTGAGCCGGCAAGGCGCTGGAAACTGTTCCCAGCAGCCGATCGGCAAACCCGCCACCGCCGCGCGACCCGACAACGATCATGTCCACTTCTTTGGACATGTCAACCAGGACGCCTGCAGGATCCCCCGGCTCAATCGAACTGGAAACGTGGATGTCTCCCTGCTTCTTCGCATGTTCGACAGCTTCATCGACGACAGTTTGTGCCCCACGCTTGAGAGCTTCGTCGTCCAGCATGGCGTACCCGCCGTCGAGGGCGGCCGCAGAATACGAGGCAAGCGCATAGGTACAGATCACATGGACTCGCGCACCCGTTCGAACCGCGCGGTCACTCGCCCACTTCACAGCAGCCAGAGACTCAGTGGAACCATCAGTTCCAACGAGGATAACTTCCTTGGACCCCATATTGTCCTCCTTCATGAAGTGTTACCACCATTGTGCCCTGAAGTTGGCCTTTGTGGGGCGAATAGAGATCGAAACGGCGTAAAACGATTCCTGCTCGCATGAAAACGTGGGCCTCACCTTACGGTGAGACCCACGCGTGACAATCAGGTCAGAGCCCGCATCCAAGGAGCCCTGCCGCCTTGCTGAGGTCAGTGAGCGACGCGGATGAACTCGTAGCTTCCCCACAGACCCTGGACCTTGGTAACGGATCCAGGTGTGGTGGCTTCGATAACCATTCCGTTTCCGGCGTAGATGCCGACGTGGCCGTATGCGTGCCACACGAGGTCACCAGGCTGAGCTTCCGATGCAGGAACCGACACGCCGGCCGCTCCCTGCGCTCCGGAGGTGCGGGGAATGGAAATGCCCGCCAGGCCGTAGACGTACTGTGTGAAGCCCGAGCAGTCGAATCCAGCCGGTGAGGAACCACCGTAGACGTAGGGCACACCCAGCAGAGACATGGCGATCGAAACGATATCGCCAGAAGCAGCGTTCACTGCGATCGGAGCCTGCTCACCGTCGGTAAGTTCCGCGCGCGCCTCATCGCGGTTGGCGGCCTCCATCCCGACAGCTTCTTCAGTAGCTGGCGCTGCCTCTTCAGAGGCTGCTGCCGTGACTGCAGCTTCGTCACCGATCAGGTCAGATGCTTTCCAAGCGATGTTCGGAACGCTCAGGGTCGGTGCTGCTTTTTCAGTGCCAGCAGTAATGCCTTTGACGTGAGTGGAAGGCGCATCGGCACCTTCCGGGGTCGCCTGAGCGGTGCCGACAACAGCAGCGGTCAAAGCAAGACCCGTCACGGAAACAAAAGCTGTCCCACGCACGGGCTGAAGGGTAACCGACGACACGGCATCAGTAATCGGTGTCAAGGGTGTCAAAGGGCGGCATGCCTTGCGATGCCGCAGAACGGTTTTCGTTCGTTTCACTTCTTTTAAAATCTCCACTTATTCGCTTACGAGGTCAGCTGTCGGGTTCGGACTGGAGTGTCCGGTCCACTTTGGGACTTCACCCCAAGATCGCCAGGCGATCACGTCAGGTTTTGGGTCCCCCGCGCCAAACAGGTGCTTCCCACGCTCACCATTGTTTGGCTTAAGCGGATGGTGTGTGGGTGGATGCGTCGCAACCAAGAGATACATTAGCGCGTCTACCCCTCAAATGTCACGCAATGATAACGGTGATGTACGCAATTATTTGCAGCACCCCTACTTGCGTTCCATCGCAAAGAACAGATGCGGGACGAAAGCCACATCCAGCCGAAGGAAATGAGCGTCCTCACCCTCGTCGCTGAGCGCCCGAATCAGGACATCTCCCGTCTTCTCATCAGCCACGGCAACCGCCATGACCGTGGGAAACAGGCCGAGTTCTTCGAAGCGTGCCAGCACATCAACCTCTGCCTGGATGGGTTCACCAATGCGCGCAATGGGAGCTACAACACGTTCCGATTCTCTGAGCGCAACCTCCACGGACACTTCCGGACGGTCAATCTCAATACCCGGAAGAGGGTTGCCATACGGATCCGTCTGTGGGACACCTAACAGTTTGACCAGGCGCGCTTCGACCTGTTCGGACATCACGTGTTCCCATCGGCATGCTTCCTCGTGGACGTCCGCCCATCCCAGACCGATGATGTCGAGGAGGAGGCGCTCAGCGAGACGGTGCTTGCGCATCACTTCCCGCGCCCGGTACCATCCGTCTCGCGTCAGTTCAAGGCGTCGATCCCCCAACACGTGCAGCAAACCATCGCGCTCCATGCGCGACACCGTCTGTGAAACAGTAGGGCCGGAGTGACCGAGCCGGTCGACGATCCGGGCACGCAGAGGTGTGACCCCATCTTCTTCCAATTCAAAGATGGCCTTGAGGTACATCTCCGTCGTGTCGATGAGCTCTCCCACTGTGTCCTCCATCCCCATTTCGTGACGTGGTATTAGCCACAACGTTAATGACTTTAGTGTCGAACAGTGAAAAACGCCGCAGATAGCTGCAGAACGCCGAAAAGTCAAGGTGCCTGCCGGCCGCTGTAAACGCTCGTATTCGGAAGGCGGGCGTTGCCTTATTCGCGGCGGTGCGCATGCAGCGCAGATGCTACGACGGCACGAGTGTCCACCCCGCCAAGGCTGGCACCCTCGAGCCTGAAAAGGGACTACCTTGGGGGCTATGACAGATCAGTTGGACGCTCAGTGCCCTCGCATTCCTGACACGCTCTTGCCTCACGATGGCCGGTTCGGTTGCGGCCCGTCGAAGATTCGCACCCAGCAGCTCGACGCGTTGATGCGTCCACTCATCATGGGAACGTCTCACCGTCGGCAGCCTGTCCGCTCCATAGTGGCATCGATCCGCAGTGGGCTACGCGATCTGTTCTCCCTGCCCGAAGGGTGGGAGGTCGCCCTCGGCAATGGTGGATCCACAACATTTTGGGCCGTCGCTACAACCTCACTGATTCGCAGGCGCAGCGCCCACGCCGTTTTCGGCGAGTTTGGCTCAAAGTTTGCTGACGAGGCCGCCCGCGCGCCCCACCTTGCCGCACCCCTGATTGTGAAAAGTGAGCCTGGCACGGTGGCCACACTCATTGACGAGGGTGCCGTCGTCCATGATTCAGGGGAACCGATCGACGTTGCGGCATACCCGCATCACGAGACTTCCACTGGTGCTCTCAGCCCGCTGTATCGGGTCAACGTTGATGACTGTCTGACCGTTGTGGACGCCACGTCGATCGCCGGTGGTGTACGCGTCGATCTGAACAATGTGGACGTCTACTATTTCAGCCCTCAGAAGTGTTTTGGCTCCGACGGAGGCCTGTGGGTCGCGCTGCTCTCCCCTGCGGCTCAGGAGCGCGCCGAAAGGTTGCACGGCGATGATGCACGCTGGATGCCGCAGATCCTGGATCTGTCAATCGCATGCAGGAATTCGAGCAAGGATCAGACGCTGAATACTCCTGCCATCGCCACGCTCATCATGCTGGATCAGCAGATTCAGTGGATGCTGGCCGGTGGCGGCCTGCAGGTGATGGAAGCTCGCTGCCTCGAATCTTCGGACGTGCTGTACCAGTGGGCGGATGCGCACTCGCACCTGACGCCGTTCGTCTCCAATGCTCAGTGGCGCTCCCCCGTTGTTGTCACGGTGGACTGTGACGACACCGTCGATGCGGCGCGCGTATGCCGGATTCTGCGTGCCAACGGGGTTGTCGATGTCGAACCGTACCGTAAGCTCGGGCGCAATCAGCTGCGCATCGGTACATTCCCCTCGGTGGAAAGCCGGGACGTTCGCGCACTCACACAGTGCGTGGACTGGGTGATCGACAATACCCTCGCCTAGCGCCTGAACCAGGTCGCTATCCACCTTCGGATGCGCGTCGGGTGGCCTCGGCCGCATCCTGAACGGCCCTGGCGCGTTCAACAGGGCCGACCGCTTCGAGCGGGTGGAATGACCAGTGCAGTCGGACGCGGATTTCCCAGTGGATAATCGCCCACACGCCGGCTGCAATAGCGATCAGGAGGGAGAAGATTCCTCCGATCAGGATTGACCAGCGGGCACCGAACTGCTGCCCTATCCAGCCGATCAGCGGGGCTCCCAGCGGAGTGGATCCCATGAAGATCATCGAGTACAGTGCCATGACCCGTCCGCGCATCTCCTCAGCAGTGGAGATCTGGATGGCGGCATTGGCCGCGGTAATCATGGTGAGCATCGCCAGGCCAGTCGGAATCGAAATGAGAGCGAACGACCAGTAGTTGGGTGCAAGTCCCAGAATGATTTCAACCAGTCCGAATGCTGCTGCAGCCAGAACAATCAGGCGAAGGCGCGGTACGCGTCGACGTGCTGCGATAAGGGCGCCGGTCAGCGCTCCGATCGCCATGAAGGAACCAAGAATTCCGTAGTCGCCGGCCTGACGGTGGTAGACCTCTGTGGCCATCATGGCGGAGGTCATCTGGAAGTTCATGCCAAGGGCTGACACCACGGACACGACGATGAGGATCAGGATGATGTCTGGGCGCGAGCGCACGTAGGCGAGACCTTCGCGGATCTGACCCTTCTCGCGCTTGACGTGGCGCTGAGCGTTCAACTCATCTGTGCGCATCAGTGCCAGCGCAATCACAGGCGCCGCAAACAACGCACCGTTGATGATGAAGACCCAGCCCGGACCCACCCAATCAATGACCAGGCCAGATAGTGCCGGTCCGATGAGGCGGGCCGAGTTGAAAGCAGTTGAATTCAGTCCCACTGCGTTCGGCAGTGATTCAGCGGGAACAAGTTCGGACACGAATGCCTGGCGGGCAGGTGAATCGAGGGTCGATCCGATTCCACCGATCAGGGCCAGCACGTAGACGTGCCACAGTTGGGCGGTGCCCGTCAGCACGAGGGCACCCAGGATCAGCCCGAGAGCCGCAGTCAAGACCTGCATGGCCTGAATGAGGTGTCTGCGGTTGAGGCGGTCTGCCAGGACACCGGCCCATGGTGACAGCACCAGCAGTGGTATGAACTGCAGTGCTGTCACCACGCCGACCTGGAACCCTTCGTTATCCGTCAGGACGGTGAGAACCAGCCAGTCCTGAGCCACACGCTGCATCCACGTACCGGTCGAGGCAATGATGTTGCCGATGAACCAGTAGCGGAAGTTGGTATAGCGCAGCGAGTGGAAGGTCCGGGACACCTGACGAACTACTCCTTAAAGGTTGAGCGTTCAGCCAAGCAGTGCGCGCTGAATCGGGCCCAAGGCGAAGTAGGCCACGAACAGAATCGACACGACCCACATGAGCGGGTGAATCCTGCGTGCTTTGCCGATCGCTATTTGAATGGCTGTGTAAGCGATGAATCCAACGCCGATACCTACCGAAATCGAGTAGGCGAACGGCATGAAGGCAATCGTCAAGAATGCCGGAATCGCTATTTCGGGCTTGTGCCACTCCATGTCGGTGACCTGCACCATCATGAGGAACCCGACGAAGACCAGAGCCGTTGAGGCAGCCTCGGTCGGCACCAGGTTGACGATCGGTGCAAGGAAGGTCGAGACGAGGAACAGACATCCCGTCACTACCGATGCTAGACCAGTTCGTGCGCCTTCGCCCACGCCGGCCGCTGATTCGATGAAGGACGTGTTCGAGGAGACGCCACCCATACCGCCAGCCATTGCTGAAACGGAGTCGATGAGCAGAATCTGCTTGGATCGCGGCGGGTTGCCCTTTTCGTCCAGCAGGTCACCCTCGGCGCCCACGGCCACCATCGTTCCCATCGTGTCGAAGAAGTCAGCCAGCATCAGCGAGAAGACCAGCAGAATCACTGCGAGGGGTCCCAGCTTGCCGAATGCGCCGAACATGTCGACCTGGAAGAGGGAGGAGAACTGAGGAAAAGCCACCGGTGCGCCATCGATTTCAGGAACTGACTGTCCCCAGCCGGTCGGGTTTTCGTCGGACTTCTGCCCGATCTTCACGAACGCCTGGATGATGATGGCCAGAACGGTCGATGAGAGGATGCCGATCAGGATGGCGCCACGCACCTTGCGCACGTACAGGATGATCGTCAGGAACAGGCCAAAGACGAAGATTACTGCGGGCCACCCGTCGAGGGAGCCGTCAACACCGAGCTGGACGGGTGTTCCGCCCGGACGGATGATGCCGGCGTTCAGCAGACCGACAAAAGCGATGAACAGACCGATGCCCACAGAAATAGCGGTCTTCAACTGGCGCGGAACCGCCTTGAAGACCGCTTCCCTGAAGCCTGTCAGCACCAGGATCGTGATGAGGATACCTTCCCACACGATCAGGCCCATTGCTTCCTGGAAGGTCAGACCTGATGCGCCGACCAGGGTGAATGCCACCATAGCGTTCAACCCCATGCCTGCTGCCAGGCCCAACGGGTAGTTGGCGACGACACCCATCAGGACGGTCATGATGCCTGCGACAAGCGCGGTGCCGGCGGCGACTGCCTGGGTCGAGATGTTCTCAGGAAGAGCTGACGACAAGATGATCGGGTTAATCACCAGGATGTAGGCCATCGAGAAGAAGGTGACGAAGCCGCCGCGGATTTCCCGGCCCACCGTGGAACCACGTTCAGTGATGTGGAAGAAACGATCGAGACCGTTTTGTGCAACACCGCTGCTTGCAGAACGCTGTGACTGAGCTGCGGCGTTTTTCTGATTCTTTACACTGTGATTGCGCGCATTGTTGCGCTGCTTGGAATTTTTGGAGCTCACCTGAAAATGGTGCCCCGCTCGACATGACTTTTTCAAGCTGGGTAGCGCTGAAAGAGACCGATATAACGCCGCGCCACCTCGTCAGGCACCTTAAGGCCTCGTCACGGGCACAAATTGACGAGGGAGACCTGCCTGGTTCGCCTGCCCCAGCTCGACCGTTTCCACTCCAAAATCGTTGACGTGAGATGGGCGCACAGGCCACTGAGTTTTCCGATTCGGTGTATCGGTTTCCGAGTGTGCACCACACGCATGGTCGAGGCTGACAACCTTTCCATCGTCCTGAGCCCACTCATTGGCACACACACCAAATACTGTGCGGAACTCCCCTGGCAGCTTCACCAGGAATCCACAGGTCGAACACGGATTTTTCGCCAGGCGGCCTCGTGCCGGACCCTGCTGAGAGTGGTACCAGCGTTCACTGGCACTGCGACGGCCCTCGGTTGAAAGGACGCGCGCACGGCCCAGGCCAAGTTCACGCGTCGTCGGCAGGTCTGGATTCTCCCCGGCGTCCTCGTAGGACTGATCGAGGCGCTCATCATCTGCGCGATACGGCAGGACATCTGAGCGTGAAAGGTCGTCGGGAGTCAGACGCTCAGCCCACGGCACCCACGGCGGTGCAAGCAGCGAGTCGTCACCGGGGATAAGGTCGACTTCGCAGATCGTTGCTTTGCGTCCACGCGGAACGCGGGCAACTGTCACTGCCCATGTCCACCCGCGGTAACCGGGATCGAGGTTGTCGAACAGATGGGTGAGCAAGCGGTCACCGTCAACGCGGATGCCGACGTGTTCACCAACTGTGCCGGGGCGTGCGACGTCTTCAGCGGCTTGGCGCGCAATCTCAACCGCGCCTTCCAGCACGACGTCTTTCTTGCGACTCCTGGGTCGCGTTGTCTTTTCAGGCATCGAAATCCTCTGCGACAGCTTGCAGCATTTTGGCTACCTGTCGCGCATTTTCTGGGTAGTGGCCACGTCGAAGTGAGTTCGACGCGTCATCGAGCAGTTTGATGAGGTCCTCAACAACGGGAACCATGGCTTGGGGACGGCGACGGTGCGCTTTTGCGATGGAGTGAGCTTCCTTAATGACGCGCACGGAAAGAGCCTGGGGCCCTTTACGTCCGTCAGCAACCGAGTACTCAACGCGGGTTCCTGATTTGAGCGTAGGTGTCTCGGGTGGCAGCGCAGAGGCATGGAGGAAAACCTCAACTCCATCGTCTCCACCAATGAAGCCGAAGCCACGGTCAGCATCGAAGAACTTCACTTTGCCGGTCGGCACGATCGCGCTCCTTTTAAAGTAGAGTCCCTCAGGGCAGCTGTGCCGCCCTTCGGGGTCGGTGTGCGCGCCGCGGTGGCGCGCATGTGTCCTGTCTATGATAAGCCGGGAACCTGTCCCGGGCGATTCTCCAGGCTGTTTTTCGCCAGCCGCGCAGCGAGGCGACCGACGGACACCCTCATAAATCTATCGAAGAAACGTCGAAAACAGTAGGCTATCAAGAGAAAGAATTATGCCGACATTCTGATGAAGCGGCAACCCGTGAGGAGCAGCGATGAAGACGTTGAAACGAGCATGGATGCTGGCGATCGGGTTGATTGCCGCTTGCGTGATTGCCTCACCTTCGTGGGCAGTATCTCCCGATGAGCTGGATTTTGAGTCAGGATCGTGGGTGGTGGATCCGTCTTCGATGCTCTCGCCAGATCAGCACTCCACCCTGCAAGAACGTGCATCTGCGGCGCAGAGCGACGGCCACCCGGTGCTTTTTGCCGCTATCTCCTCATTTGATTCACTTTCTCCTGAAGACTGGTGTGAGGACGCCCTCGACAATTTCATCGACGCGACCGGGCAGGACAAAGCGAGCCTGTACGTGCTGGCCTTGGATGACCAGCTTCAGGGCATGTGCGGGCATTCCGAAGCCAACTCAAACCTGTCTGCAGCATTCGACGCGGCAACTGACGTCATCAATCAGGGCAGTGGGGCCATTACGAGCGATGAGTTCGTCGCCGCAAGTACCGCGGTTGCTGATGCCTTGACCAGGTCGGGTGCACCGTCACCGTCAGATTCCTCGTCAGGCTCGCCGTCGCAGTCCGGGTCGGGCACCTCGTTCTGGGCGATCGCGGTGGTGATCGCGGGTTTTCCCGTGCTGTTCATTGCCCTGTATTGGCTCAGGCGCCGCAACAGGCCGCAGCAGAGGCAGCAGGGGCAGCAGGGTGCGCGTGGTCAGTATGCGGATATGAGCACCGAGGAGCTGGTATCGCTGGCGGGTCAACGCCTGCTCGCCGCTGACGAAACTGTTCGCAGTGCCACCGATGAGCTGTCGTATTCTCGCGCCCAGTTTGGTCGCAACCGCACTCAGGACTACGACGAGGCGATCCGCCGCGCGCGCAAGACTGTAGACGCTCAATTCGCGAATCAGCAGAAACTGCTCGAATCAGATGACGAGGGCACGAAGCGACAAGCCGCATTGACTATCCTCCAGGCGCTCGAAGAAGCGATGGGGCCACTCGCTCAACAGCACGACGAGTTCGCTGTGATGCGTGAGAAAGAGGCCAGCGCTGATGAGCGTGAACGCGCTGTTCGCGAACGCATCAACCAGATCGAAGGCAATATTCGCGTTGCCGAGGGTGAATTGCGCACCCTGACGGCTGCATATTCGCACACGATGATCGCCTCGCTGCTCGACAACCCTGAGCAGGCGCGCACCTTGATCGAATCGGCTCGCACTTCTGCCGATGAGGCTCACGGACTGTTGAATACGGACCGCGGGCGCGCCAACCAGCTTCTCGATATTGCCGAGCGCGCGCTGGGTCTTGCGCAGGTGCAGGTTGACGCGATTTTGAAGGCGCAGGAAAATGTGGCGCATGCTGCGGACAATCTGTCACGCGCGATTGCCTCGATCAGCTCGGATCTTGCGGACGTGACGAAGTTGGGTGCCGACCAGGAGGCCTTTGCGCCGATGCTTGCCGATGCGCATGAGGCGGTGGATAAGGGCAGGCTGGCGCTGAAGAAGCAGGCGGATCCGCTGGAAGCCCTGGAGTCGCTGCATCTGGCAGAAAGTGCACTCGACGCCGCGTTGGATCCATTGCGCTCCCAGGCTGAGCAGAGCGAGCGCGCAATTGAGCGTGCCCACAAGCAGCTGTCCAGTGCACGACTTTGGGTTGAGCGTGCGCGTCAATTTGTGCGCTCCTCGGGCGCTTATTCGCCTGAGGATGCTCGCTCAGCTCTCGCCCGTGCCGAAGAAGCCTTGCGGCGCGCTGAAGAGCTGGTTGACTCCGACCCCGCTCAATCCGAGGAAGCGTCCAAGACTGCCTATCAGGCGGCGCATCAGGCCATCGAGGCGAGTAAGTGTGGCAATCAGGATAATCTCTTCGATTCCGATTCGTTGCTGAGCAATCCCTTCTTGTGGACCCTGTTCGGCTCCACCCTGGGTTCTAACCGCGGCGGAGGCTACTGGGGCGGTTCCGGTTCACGCTACGGTGGCGGAAAGTTTACGCGTCGCGGCGGTGTGGGTGGCTCTGTCGGTGGCAGTTTCACGCGTCGTGGCTCTAGCGGCCTCGGCGGAGGATTCGGCGGCGGCTTCAGTCGCGGCGGTTTTGGTGGGAGCTTTGGCGGCGGCTTTAGCCGCTGACGTCTTGGCAGCGCCTTTGGCGGCGATTTCAGCCGCTGGCCCCTCCGGTTCACTGACGACACCGGCTCGCTGGCAGGGAGCCTTCCTGGCGCGCGATTCACTTACTCGCTCGAGCCAGCCGGGCCTTCAGCCACGTCACCGCCCACTCGCGTCGACCAGTGATTTCCTCCCCCCTTACCACTGGCCTCTATGCGCGCGATAAACGGGAGGACCGCATCAAAGTAACCCTGCGGCCGCGAGCGCCGCACATTGTGCACTCCGCCGTGCACGATCACGCATTCCACACACCGGTTGCCGATTTGGCGCAGGATCTCCATCCCCTCGAGCCCGACCCGCGATTCACCCACAACATCGCCAGTGACAACCAGGGTCGGCACCTTCAGTCCTGCCATGACTTCTTCCCATTTGATTTCGGGCGCGACGACTCCCGTCTGAAGAAGCCGCGGGTCACACTGCTGGCTCGCCCACAGACCCGGTAAAATCTCACTGCTCGGCGCGGACCCTGCCGCCAGCTCACGCGTCAGTGCACCGACCAGGTCATTCGCAGTTTCTTGAATCTTAGCTGCGCGCAGTTTCCCTCGTTCATGAAGTTCTTCCAGCGAGCGCGTCCCAAAACGTGCGGGGTCTTCAGCCACGACTGCGTCCACCAGGTCCGGTCTGCGCAGCGCGACTGCCGCCGCCGTCGCTGCTCCCATCGAATGCCCGATCAGGATTGTTCGCGGCCCACGATTTGTGCTCGAGGGGGACGCTGCTTGGTGAAAGATCTGGTGCGAGGGAGATCGTCTGCACGCCCGGTCCCGTTCGATCGCGTTCACAACATCGTCGATCAGCTGGTCGCCTGCTCGCGCAAGTTGATCGTCACTCCAGCGAGGCGATAAACCGTGTCCCCTGGCATCCAAGGCGATAATGCGACGCGAAGGATGCGCCAAGCGAAGCTGAAGGTCGGCCATCGCACCGGCGCAGCTCGTGATGCCGTGGAGCAGGTAGATCGTGGTGGGGGCCGAGGGATTGCCGGTTTCAATGCGCGCGAGCGGCTGACTGTCTTCATCTGAGTGCTCAGGTGCACCAACCGTGGGTGAGGGTGCGCCCCAGCTGGGAGCGCCGTTCGCAGGTGCGGGCGCACCCTGGTCAGGTGCACCCCGGTCAAGAGCATCGTTCTTCGGTATGGGTGAGCCCTGGTCAGAGTCACGTGTGTGCCTGCTCAGCATTTCTTGCCCCTTCCATGGCATCGCTGAGAGCCGAAAAGTAACTGAGTTGTCGTCGTCACCAGGCAGCGGATGCCACAGATCTATAGTATTGAATCGAAGCGTGAGACGAATCACGCCATGAGATACGGGAGGAGCCCCGATGGCAGAGAAGCAGACAATTCTAGGACGGATGGCACAGCTGGCGAAAGCCAACATTAACGCTTTGCTGGATCGTGCCGAAGACCCCCAAAAGATGCTTGATCAGCTGATTCGCGACTACACCAACTCGATTGCGGAAGCTGAGAATGCTGTCGCACAAACAGTTGGAAACCTGCGTCTGGCCGAACGCGACCATGAGCAGGACACCAAGCTTGCTTCTGACTGGGGTCAGAAGGCGGCTGCTGCCTCGAACAAGGCTGATCAGGAACGCGAAGCTGGCAACCAGGAGGAAGCCGACCGCTGGGATAAGCTCGCGCGAGTCGCAATCGGCAAGCAGATCCAGTTCGAGAACGAAGCCAAGCAGGCTGAGCCGATGATCGCCTCGCAGACCGAGGTTGTCAACAAGCTCAAGGACGGCCTGGCTGTCATGAAGGACAAGCTGTCTGAGCTGAAGTCGAAGCGCGATTCTCTGGTTGCTCGTCAGCGCACCGCCGAAGCACAGACGAAGGTCAACGATGCGCTTGGCACGATCAACGTGCTGGATCCGACGTCTGAATTGTCACGCTACGAGGATCGCGTCCGCCGCGCCGAGGCGCTCGCTCAGGGCAAGATGGAAGTCGCATCCTCCAGCATTGAGGACCAGTTCGCAGAGCTGGAAACCGATTCGTCGCAGATTGAGATCGAGCAGCGTCTGGCTGCATTGAAGAAGCACGAGTAGTTCGCCGCGTGCACGCCGAGATTCTTCAAACGTCCCATCACCTCTATTGTGATGGGACGTTTTATATGTTGAACTTTTAAAAGACTGAGTATGAAAACACGTTTCCTTTCTGAAACGCCTGGGACTAATCTGTAATCCATGGATGAAATAACATATTTAGTCGTCGATGGCGAAAACATAGATGCAACATTAGGTATGTCAGTTCTGGAACGCCGCCCTAATCCGGAGGAACGTCCCCGCTGGGACCGCGTTCTCGATGCAGCGACCCACACATGGAGTCAGCCAACGAAAGGATTGTTCTTCCTCAACGGCTCCAATGGGCACCTCCCGATGGGTTTCATACAGGCTCTGACCGCCATGAATTACACACCAATCCCTCTGGCGTGCGAGTCCCCCACCGTCAAGGTTGTCGACGTCGGCATTCAAAAAACCCTGTCAGCCATCGCAGAACTCGATGGCGCCTCAGTGATCCTGGCGAGCCATGACGGAGACTTTGTCCCGCAGGTCCGCGAGCTTCTGTCAATGGGGCGCAAGGTCGCGATCGTGTGCTTCAAGGAGTTCCTTTCCGCCCAGCTCCAGGAGCTTGTTGACGAGGGACTTGAGGTGCTCGACCTCGAGCATGACCTCGACGCTTTCCAGGTGGTGCTTCCTCGGCTTCAGATCATCGATCTGGAGGCTTTCGACCCCTTCGCATTCCTGTAAGCCCCTCCCTCAACGCTTTTCGGAAGCAGCACCTTTCCGATGCACTCGTGCCGCGATGGCATGCTGGCGTGGTTGTGCTACAGGCTCGGCTTTCTCAGTGACCAAACCCGCGTGAGGAGTCCCAGATCAGATAGCTCGCAGTGCCCGCTGTCCGCTCACCGCGAGCCTCGTGCACCATGCCCTAGATCTGTCTTTCGCACATGCACGATCCCCTAGATCTACCCCTCGCACATGCACGATCCCCTAGATTCTCCCTGTTTTTTGCACGATCCCCTAGATCTAACGCCCCGTCATTTTGACGCGTTCCTTAACACGCAGGTCACAGGACATTCCAGTTTCCGAGGGAGTCCCTATCGTCTGTTGATCTAGGGGGTTGTGCACAAGTCGCCCTAAGATCTAGGGGTTCGTGCAGGAGAGCATTCAGGATCTAGGGGTTCGTGCACGAAAGAGGTTAAGATCTAGGGCATTGTGCAGCGAGCGGTACATGGCCTGATCAACGGAGCACCCACGACAGGCCCAACGAGCACCCGTCAAGATAGTGCGGACTCGTGGCGACAACCGGTCAAGGTCTTACGAGGCCACGCTATCCGGGGTAAAGCGTGAGGGTGCATCATCCCCGAGCCTCCGCGCAACGCACCGTTAGCCAAGCGGGGCGACGCGGCGTTGACCGGGGACAAAGCTGAGTGCTGATTCAGCCCTGGACGTCAGGAGCAACGTCCTTGAAGGGCCGGATCGGTTCTACCTGCTCGCGGACGGCCTGCGCTTGCTTCTCATCCCAGATGCCTTCGGCTTCACGCTCAGCATCGCATCGCGCCTGATACGACGCCTTCTCACGCGCGGTCGTTTCTTCATCCCAATCCAGCATTGCAGCCGCGATCTGAGCCACCGCATCCAGGGATTCCACTCCGCGATCCTTGTGCTCATAGTGGATGCGGGTACGACGTGTCAGCAGGTCCTCGATGTGCAGGGCTCCCTCGTACGCAATGCCGAATGCAATTTCCGCCCTGAGATATTCGGGCGCGCCGGGCAACTCGTCTCCGAGAGAAGGATCCTCCTTAATCATTGACAGCACCAACTCGATATCGGCCCCGTATCGATCCAGGAGATCTTCGACGTGGTCGACGCTTAGACCAGACTCCTGCGCCAATTTCTTGCGGGATTCCCACATCGCGAAGTAGCCGTTCGCTCCCTCGAGCGGTGTCTTTTCTGTGACGCACGGCTTGTTCTTCGCCCCAGAGCCGAGCGCAAAGTCCACTGCGTCCTGCGCCATCTGGCGATACGACGTCAGCTTGCCTCCCGCGATCACCGTCAGCCCAGGAGCGGCTTCCGTCACCGTATGTTCACGCGACACTTTCGTGGACTTGGTTTCGTCATTGTCGAGGGTTCCGGGTTGAAGCAGCGGACGCAGACCGGCATACGTGCCGATAATGTCGTCACGCGTCAGCGGGGTCGCCAGCACCGAGTTGGCATGTTCAAGCAGGTAGTCGATATCCTCCCTGTCGGCAACAGGTTCGAGGCGATCCTCATGGTAGGCGGTGTCTGTCGTACCAATGATCCAGTACCGCTTCCACGGAATAATGAAAAGCACGGATTTCTCGGTACGCAGGAAGATACCGACTTTCGACTTGATCGCATCTTTGGGCACCACGATGTGAATACCTTTCGATGCCAGAACTTTCAGTCCCCCGCCGGTGTGCGCCAGCGACTGCGTTTTCTCAGTCCACACACCCGTCGCATTGATGACGCTACGGGCTTTGATATGCAAGTCTTCGCCAGTTTCGAGGTCCACCACATGCGCCCCTCGAACCCGGCCGGAGGAATCCTGATCAAGTTCCTGAACCTGAACTCGGTTGGCAGCCAGCGCACCGTAACGCACCGCCGTGCGCACAAGCGTCACCACCAGGCGCGCATCATCTACACGCGCGTCGTAGTAGACGATCGATCCTGTTAACGCATCGGGTTTGATGGCGGGCGCCAGCTTCAGGGACCCTTTCTTCGAGTAATGCTTCTGGATCGGAACAGACCCGCGGTGCGCAAACTGGGCCAGTACGTCATACATCCCGACACCGATAGCCGAATACGTGCGCTCAATGACCGGAATCTTCAACGGCCACAAGAACGGCTGCGCCTTCACCAGGTGAGGAGCGTTCTGCGTCAGCAGCAGACCGCGTTCCCGCAAGGATTCGTTCACGAGTTTGAAGTCGAGTTGGTACAGGTAGCGCAACCCGCCGTGCACCAGTTTCGAGGAGCGCGACGAGGTACCCGAGGCCCAGTCCTGCGCTTCCACGATTCCCACCCGCAGGCCACGCGTGGCGGCGTCAACGGCGATACCTGCTCCTGTCACTCCGCCACCGATGACGAGTACATCCAGCTCGGGGCCTGACGCCATCTCCTGCAGGGCATCGTGTCGGGCTGTGGGTGATAGAACTGGGATACTCATCTGCGTCTCCATCGATCGTGTTGTTGGACCGTACTTCTTTATCGCGACATCTAGTCGCGCTGTCTGCTCGCGCTAATCGATCACGCTCTTAGACGCGCTTCTCGATCGTGCTTGACGAGTTGTTGCTTTCATTATCTCAGAAATGCACGTCTACCCAAAGGTGTTGGGCATTTGTGCATGAGAGACTGGTAGTCATGAGCAAACGTGATGAGCTGGCACTGCAAGCGGCCGTTCTGTACTACATCCGCGAAGAAAAGATGGAGGCGATAGCCTCCCAATTGAACATGTCGCGCTCGTCGGTTTCACGCCTGCTGTCCTACGCCAAAGAGGTGGGACTGGTGCGCATCCAGGTGCAGGACCTGGCCGGTGCGCGCACCGACCTGGAACGCGAAATTGCGCAGGCGTTCCACGTCAACGCAGTCGTCGTCCCTGTTTCATCAGTAGACACCCCTGTCGCCACGCTTGAATCGGTGGCGCAGGTGGCCGCGGCGCAGCTCGCCAACTTGATGCAACCTGGCGCCACGCTTGGAATCGCCTGGGGCAATACAACAGCAGAAGTCACGCGCCACTTGGCCAGGACTCCCCTGCCCAACGTCACGGTCGTCCAGCTCAACGGGGCCGGCAATGCGGCACAGTCAGGTGTCCCGTACGCGGGTTCAATCATGTCGCGCGCTGCTGAAGCGTTTGGTGGCCAGACGGTCTACTTCCCCGTCCCCGCGTTCTTCGACTATGCCGACACTAAAGAGGCACTGTGGCGCGAACGCTCAATTCGCCAGGTCCTGACGACGATCGAGTCGTCAACCGTGGCACTGTTCGGTGTGGGTTCGCTCGACGCAGCGCTCCCCTCGCACGTGTATTCGGGCGGATATCTTGACGCCACCGAACTGCACGCAGCACGCGCCGACGGAGTAGTGGGCGACGTCTGTACAGTACTGATCCGCGAAGACGGCTCAACGAATATGGAGCTCAACCATCGAGCATCCGGTCCCATGCCCGACGTATTGCGGCGCATCCCCGTGCGGCTGTGCGTCGTTTCTGGCGTCTCGAAAGCGATTCCCCTGCTGGGAGCGTTGCGTGCAGGGGTGATGACGCACCTGGTGGTCGACTCCGAAGCGGCACGCGCACTGCTCAACCGGATGAACCGCGAGCACGGTCAGCGATCGTCTCGCTAACGGGCCCGCTCACGCACGTCAAGCAATTCGAGCGCGGGGGTTGCCACATCGATGCCTGACACGCTCATCACCTGCTCGATGACGGTGTTCGGGAAGACACTGACACCGCATGTCGCACCCAGCATTGCGCCGGTGATCGCGCCGATTGTGTCCGTGTCGCCTCCAATATTGGCGGCCTGGATCAGAGCTTTATAGGGCTGCTGCGCGTAGCGGCGCGCCAGCGCGAACGCGGCCGGAACAGCTTCATTGGATTCGACGGATGTTCCCACCATTTCGCGCAGCCAGGTTGCGAAGTCTTCCTCGTTCCTCTTGCGGGCATGATTGTGGGCGTACTGCGTGCGTGCAACGACGCTGGCTCGCGGACTCCAGTGTCCGGGCGAACCCAGTCGGTCGATTTCGGTCAGCGCAAGTTCAAGTGCTGACAGGGTATCCAACCCGTTGATCCCCAGGCTGACGACTCCGGCGACGAGCGCAGCACTTTCAAAACCCTGCGTCGTATTGTGCGTCACCATGCATGATTCGCGCACTACGCGCGTGAACGCTTCGGCCTCGCGCATGTCGATGGCTATGCCCACCGGCGCCACCCGCATCGCGGCGCCGTTGGTCGTGCCTTCCGTTCCAGTGGTGCCGTATTCGGCGCCGGCACGGATTTCTTCGAGTGCACTCTTGGTGGAGGGGCCGAGCAGGTCGAGGGATCCTCGCGCTCTCATCGTGTCTTCCCACGCGAGCAGGCGGTGCGCCAGTTCAAGCGAATCAATGTGCCCGTCACCGTCGATCAACAGGGAGGCAACCAGGAGGGCCTGTTCGGTGTCGTCGGTGACATGGCCAGCTTTCATGGAGGGCGCGATGGGCTGCGTCGGGCTCGCATCGACGAGGCCGTCCACACGGATGTACGCCTGATGAATCTCCTCATGGCTCATCGATTGCGTGGGCATGCCGAGCGCATCACCGAGAGCAAGTCCAGTCAGAGCGCCGATCGCCCGATCCGCTTTGAGCGCTTGCGTTTGCTTCACGAAGTTCGTCACGAATTACTGCCTTAGTGGTTCTGCGTCGTTTTATTGATGTACGAGGGCATCTTTGGGCGCTGCCACATGAAAGCACATGGGAGCCAGCAGGTGCCTTTCGTTTAATGTAAACACAGAACCTGCATGTTGGCTGAGAAGTTTCGGAGCGTAGGGCTCGTGAGCAGATACGGCCGGCATATATGTGTCCTGCCAGGCAGATGCGCTCAACAGGCGAAAGTCACTGCCAAGCGGGCACGGTCGACGGGCGAAAGTCGCCGGTAAGCAAGTACGTCCAGCAGGTAAATGCCACTAGCAAGCAGTACCCGTATTTGAGCTCCACTGCTTGCGCCTGCGCAGTCGATTGGTCTGCACCGCGGCATCAGGCTGTGAGCAGCGCTGCCATCATCGATCCAACAATGAGCAGTCGCTTCTGGCTCGCCCGGCTCCGATTCATCATGGTCGTGTCCTTCTCATCGATGCAGTGTGGTGGTGCAGGCAGCTCGTAGCGGATCAGATCTTCTTGACCAGCGGGAACGTGATGGTTTCTCTGATTCCCTGCCCCGTCAGAGCCATGAGCAGGCGATCCAGCCCCATTCCCATGCCGCCCGACGGAGGCATGCCGTATTCCATGGCCATCAGGAAGTCCTCGTCCAGCACCATAGCTTCCGGGTCGCCTTCAGCAGCGGCGAGTGCCTGGGCTTCGAAGCGCTGGCGTTGGATCACGGGGTCGACCAGTTCCGAATAGGCTGTGGCCAGTTCAAACCCTCGCACATACAGATCCCACTTTTCCACCACGCCGGGCTTTGAGCGGTGTCCTCGTACCAGCGGTGAGGAATCTTCCGGGAAGTCGCGCACGAAAGTCGGTGCCCACAGACTGTCCCCCACGGTCTTTTCAAAAATGACTTCCGCAATCTTGCCATTGACGTAGTGGTCGGGGATCTCTTCGCCCAGATCCGTTGCGATGCGCACCAAATCCTCGCGAGAAGTCTGCGGGCTGATCGCGGTTCCGACCGCATCCGAAATCGAGTCATACAGGCTGATCGACTCCCACGATCCCGACAGGTCGTAGGTCGAACCGTCGGGCAGGGTGACGACTTCGGTTCCCAGTGCGTCGCGCGCGGCTTTCTGAATGAAATCACGGGTACGCGTGGCCATCGTGTCGTAGGTTCCGTACGCTTCGTACGCTTCCAGCATTGTGAATTCAGGTGAGTGCGACGAGTCAGCGCCTTCATTGCGGAAGTTACGGTTGATCTCGAAGACCTTGTCAACACCACCGACAACTGCGCGCTTGAGATACAGCTCAGGGGCGATACGCAGGTACAACTCCGTGTCGTAGGCATTCATGTGTGTTGAGAACGGGCGTGCTGCCGCACCGCCGTGCAGGACCTGCAGCATCGGCGTCTCAATTTCGATGAACCCTGCGTCATGGAAGTAGTCGCGCAGTGAACGCACAACGTTGGCTCGCATGCGCACCATCTCGCGAGCTGCGGGGCGCACGATCATGTCGAGGTAGCGGCGGCGCACGCGCATGTCCTCCGACAGCGCCATTTCCGTGCCGTCTTCAGCGGTGTAGGTCTTGGGAAGTGGACGCAGTGCCTTGGATGCGATCTTCCATGCGGGGGCATCCTCGCCCTCCCCCGGCTCTGCCATAATCGACAGTTCTCCGCGCCTGGATGAAATCACTCGCCCGTGGACGAAGAGGTGGTCTCCCAGGTCAACCTCGGACTTGTAGGTTGCGAGCGAGTCCGGTCCGACGGAGGCGGCGGACAGCATCACCTGGATGCGCACACCTGCGCCGTCCTGCAAGGTGGCGAAGCAAAGCTTTCCGCCGTTGCGCATCAGCATCACACGGCCGGCGATTCCCACCACATCGTCGGTTTCTTCACCGGCTTCCAGATGTCCATACGCCTCGCGCACCTGAGCGATGGTCGACGTGATCGGCAGTTCAACCGGGTAGGGCTGCTTCCCCTCGTCCAGCATGGTTTGACGTTTACCTGCACGGATCCGCATCTGTTCAGGCGCGTCGTCACGGCCCTGTCCCGCTTCCTTTCGAGGAGCGTTTGAGTCGTTGTGTCCGGCCGGTTTCTGGGGCGTTAGTTCTTCACTCACGTGTGCCATGGTATCTGTTTCAGTCTTTCTTCGAAAAACGAGGGAGGCCTCCACTGTCTTCGTTCATACCTGAACTGTGCAGGTCCAGCTCGCGGGCGCGTTCGGAGTCTTCGGGCACGCGACCAGGATGAGCGCCGCATTCCACGATGTGATTGTCGCGGTCAACGAAGACCACATGAGGCTGCCAGGATTCCAGTCGTGATTCTGGAACGGACACGTACGCCATGATAATGACCAGGTCCCCCACGCCGATTTTTCGGGCTGCGGCACCGTTAAGCTGCACCACGCCCGAACCGGCCGGCCCGGCGATGGTGTACGTCGTCAACCGCTCACCGTTATTGATATCGACGATATCCACCTGCTGGCCTTCACGGATGTCGGCTGCTTCCAGCAGATCCGCATCAATCGTCACCGACCCGACATAGTGCAGGTCGGCATCGGTGACGCGCGCACGATGAATCTTGCCGCATATCATCGGGCGGTACACTTCCGCGGGCGAGCTGGCCGCGCGCGGGCCCATCGCTGGTGCGCTCTGGTCAGTCATTGGCATCCCCCGAGGCGCCCTTTGGGCGGTCAATGATCGTATTGTCGATCAGGCGGGTCGACCCCACGCGCGCTGCCAGCAGCACATATGCGCGGTCGGGCCACTGATCGGTGGTGGGCACCGTTACTCCTGACTGGTCAGAGTCTGCGAGCGCCACGATCTGAAAAGTCGCTTCGTCTGTCAATGCCACATAGTCACGCTCCACGCCTTCGGCTTCGTCGAGCACCTGCGCTGCAGCTTCCACGACTGCGCTGGGCGAGTCACCCTCGTTGGCACGTTGATGAGCGGTGCGCAGGGCGCGCGACAATGTCAACGCGCGTTCACGTTCCTCATCCGAGAGGTACTGGTTGCGGCTGGAAAGTGCCAGGCCGTCTGTATCGCGCGCAATCGGCACGCCTTCGATGCGCACCGGCACGTCGAGTTCGTCCATCAGGTTGCGTACCATCGCGAGCTGTTGCGCGTCCTTTTGGCCAAACAGCGCAACATCGGGGCGGACGCGCTGGATGACCTTGGTGACGACAAGCGCCACGCCAGCCAGGTGCGTGGGCCGGGTCTTGCCTTCCAGAACGCGCGCGATTGGCCCCGGATCAATGGTCACGGCGGGTTCGTGCGGATACACGTCATCGGGCGTCGGGGCGTACACCACGTCCACATCAAGGCCACTGAGCTTGGCGAGGTCGGCGTCAAATGTGCGCGGGTAGGCGTCAAAGTCTTCACCGGGTGCAAACTGCGTCGGATTAACAAAAATCGACACGATCACGTGATCTGCCAGTTCCTTGCCGCGCCGAACGAGCGACAGGTGTCCTTCGTGCAGGGCGCCCATCGTCATGACCAGTGCGCGCGTGCCCGTCAATTGTGCCAGCGCATCATGTAGTTCGGCGCGAGTATGTGCAACGATCGGGGTCATCGTTTCAGCCTCCTTCAGACCCTTCTATTGTTCCCCCGTTTGAGCCTGCTTCCCACCACAATTGGTGCGCAACTGGTCACGATTGACGAGGCTGGCGCACGCGCCGCTGATCGCACGCGACATTGAAGGTGCTGGGGCGAAGCGGTTATGACTCCATCAGGGCGGTGCGCAGCTCGTCGGCTGCGCGTTGGGACAGACGGCCACTGCGCGTGAGCATCGTGATCGTTGCCTGCGCCATATCTGCGTAGTTGTCGGCAGAATCGGTCAGCCGCGCGCCTGCCTGCTCGTTGTCCTCGGCGGCCAGGCGCGCAGCTTTGTGGAGTGCGGTGATGTGTGCGCCGACAGTTCCTGAATCGGCGCGCACGATCGGGCCGGTCAACCCCTGATCTCCTTCGGTCAGTGCGCGATCCAGCGCAGCTTCGACCAGGGGTCGCAGGTACGTGCCGGACTGTTCGACTCCGGCAGCTTCCAGCATGCGTCGGGCGTGCACGATCAGTGTGACGAGGTGGTTGGCACCATGCGCAAGTGCCGCGTGATATAAGGTGCGGTCGTTTTCCTGTACGATCACGGGTTCTCCACCCAACTCCACCACCAGTGCCTGCGCAATCGGCACCAGCGCAGCAGGCGAGGTCACGGCGAATGGTGTGCCCACCAGGCGGGACACATCGATGGACGTGCCGGTGAACGTCATTGCCGGATGCAGTGCGATCGGCAGTGCGCCTGCCTGTTGGGCTTTGTTCAAGATGGCGACGCCGTGCGTTCCGCACGTGTGCGCGACGATCTGGCCAGGACGGAACGCTCCCAGATCTGCCAGTCCGCTCACCAGTGGTTCGATCGCATCGTCAGGGATGGCGATGAGGACCAGGTCGGCGGCGGAGATGACGTCAGGAATATCCATGATCGGCACTCCCGGCAGCATGACCTCTGCACGTTCGCGCGCCTGGGGTGACGACGCATTCACCGCGACGATATCGTGACCGGCTGCACGCAGCGCGGATCCCAGGGGAGGACCGACATGCCCCATCCCAATGATTCCGATATGGAGCTGGTCAGGGCGCGGACGACGCGACGGTTCGCCCGCATGCTCATGCGCGCTGCGCCTCGGGCGCTCATGCGCGTCGTGCAAGGGATTCACAAGTGTTTACCCTACCGCTCGTCAGAGCCCGCTGCGGGCAAGGCGCCGGCAGCAGGTGCACTAGCTGCGGGCGGGGCGTCAGTGTCAGCTCCAGCTGCGGGCGAAACATCCTCAGGTGAATCCTCGTAAGCATTGGCACTGTGTTCAATCTGCTCGGCAACCTTCGGATCGGACACTGACTGGGCCACGCGACGCATCCAGCGTTCAGGCGGCTCATGGTCACGGCGAAGTCGCCCTCGTTCCATCAGGGTTGCAACCATCGTGGTGGCGAATTCCAGGTCAAGATGGTGAGCAGCAATCGGTGCCTGACCGTTGACCAGTTTCGGATTGACCACAGCGAGCTTGCGTCTGCGCAACCACGGCCCCTGGTAGATGCTCACAGACTGGAAACGCTCATAGGGCATGATCGTCAAGGTGTGAGTGACGCGCCCATCGCGCACCGCCATCACCCGTTCGGTCAAAGCCGAGCCGCGCCTGCGCCAGACAATCGGATCCATGACTTTTGAGCGCTCCGGGTTGGGCACAAAGTAGCGGCTGGAACTGCGGTTATCCCCATGCAGGCCGTCGTGGATCAGGGCGAGGGGGTCATCCACACCCAGGTCCTGGATCACCATCCACACAGCCAGTTCAGCTTCTTCGCGCGTGCCGACCGGGAGCAGCACGTAGGAGGCGTCAGCCATTTCCGATCCGTTGGAAGAATTGCCTGCGTAGCCGGCCATCGAGACGGTGACGCGGTACCAGTCTTTGGTGCGCCACAGGAAGGGTTGCGTGATGCGCACGGAGTGGACGCGTCGCGGCGGAATGGTTTGGGAACGCGTCGAAGTCAGGCCCTTGCGAATACGGATGCCCGAAGCTGAGATGCCTGCGCGGAAGTCAAACGCGCCGGCAAAACGGCTCCACACAACACTGCCGATGGGCAGAATACCGACGATGATCGGGATGAAACCTGACACGCCTGCCAGCCCCTCCGTCAGTATCAAGGCGATCATGCCGATCATGGCGGCCAGGAACACCAGGAAGGAGATAATCAGGCCAACCGACATGAACAATGAGGCAATGAGACGTCCAGATGGCACACGGAAGACTTCATTTTCCTGTGCCTCCGGAGCAGGAGCACCAGTGCCGATACTGTCACTTACGGCGACCTGTTCACCGAAGTCAACGTCGGGAGCTTCCGCGGCAGCTTCACGTGCCTGACGCGCCAGTGCAGCGGATGCTGATCCGGATGTGACACCCGCAGCCAGTGCGAGGATTTCGGCGCGCAGATTGTGGAGTGTTTCAGTTTTCAGGTAACCGAACTCCAGGTTCGAATGTGACCCGCCTGCCACTTCGATGGTGACTTTGCCCAGACCGAAAATCCTGCCAAGCAGAGGCTGGACGATGTCAACCGCCTGGATTTTTTCCAGTCGGGCGTGGCGTTGTACTCGGAAGATGATGCCCGACCGGTACCAGACGGCTTCATCTGTGAGAGCGTAGGCTGTGCGCTTCCACGCACAATAGGAGTACACGCCCACCAGCACCGAAAAGAGCGCGATTGCTCCCAGAATGTAGCCCGCGATATGGAGGGCCGGCATGTGGGAGATGACGTCCGAGTCAAGCAGCTCAGAGATCACACCGGTGCCTTGGTAGGCCAGGAATGCCACCAGGGCAGCAAAGAACTGCCACGTGTTGAGGACCGGTGAAATGCGGTGGACTTTACGCCAGCCTTCCTCCGGCAGCGCATTGTCGAGGGCGCTCGCCGTGCGCTTCTTTCGCTCGGACTGTGACGGCGTGTGTGAAGCGGGCAGAGTCGCCCCCGTATGCGGAGTCGATGCAGCGGACGAAGGTGACTGCGAAGGCGAGCATGGCTGTGCGGGCGTCGTTCGCATTGTCGGCTCTACTGGTTCTGTGGGCGCAGGTGCGCCCGATGGGTCTGCGGTCTCGTTGCTCATATCGCTCACAGTCCCGTCAGTTCTTCAGAGCCACGCTTAGCCAGCATGTCGCGCAGCTGGGCTGCCTGGTCGGTCGGCAGGCCATCAATCGAGCCGGCCGTTTCGTTGGACGCTGTGTTGATCTTGATGGACGCAATGCCGTAGTGACGGGCTATCGGCCCCTCGGACACATCGACATACTGGATTCGACCGTAGGGGATAATGCTGAGATTGCGGAACATGATGCCGGAACGGATCATGAATTCGTCGTTGCTGAATGCGAATCCCAGCGCGCGCACCTGCCGCTGGATCAGCCAGATCTGCCAGATGCTGTACGCAATGATGACTCCGGTGCCGATCCACCACCAGGGAAACGACACGATAGCCAGCACTGCGAAGATCAGGGCAAGCGGAATGACGAAGATCAGAACTCCAATTGTGCGCACTCGAGCCAGCGCCGGCGACACCGGCGTAAATGTGATGCCTTCCGGACTCATTGGATCTGTCATCACGGTCTCCCTCATCATTCGTTCAATTTTCATCGTCAATAGTGGCACATCGTTGGGGCGAAGAACATGCTGAACTCTCACGCGTCGTTCAGCCAACTTTCAGGATGAACCGCCACACTAACTGTATGGCTGTTCATATCCCGACTTCATCCGACTCCGCTGAAGCACGTCTGCTCGTCGTCGATGACGAGCCGAATATCCGCGACCTTCTCGCATCATCATTGCGTTTTGCTGGATTCGAAGTGATCGCTGCTGCGGATGGTGCCAGCGCTTTTCACGAGGCCACTCAATCCCACCCTGATCTCATCGTGCTGGATGTGATGCTGCCCGACATGGATGGCTTCACGGTGACGCGGCGTTTACGCGAAGCGGGTATCACGGTTCCGGTCCTGTTCCTGACTGCGCGTGACGATATGCGCGACAAAATCCAGGGGCTGACAGTGGGCGGAGACGACTATGTCACCAAACCTTTCGGCCTGGAGGAAGTCGTCGCTCGCATCCGCGCCATCCTGCGCCGCACTCGCCACAGCGGCGAAGATGACGGCATGCTGCGTGTGGGGGATTTGGAACTGGACGAGGATGCTCACGAGGTTCGCCGCGCGGGCGTCGATATCGAGCTATCCCCCACCGAGTTCAAGCTCTTACGCTACCTGATGATCAACGAGGGGCGCGTCGTCTCCAAGATGCAGATCCTTGATCACGTGTGGGAATACGACTGGGATGGTGAAGCAGCCATCGTTGAGTCGTATATTTCCTACCTGCGTCGCAAATTGTCAGTCGAAGGATCGTCGGGCGAGCTCATCCACACTCGCCGCGGCGTGGGCTACATGCTGAGGGAAGACAGCTGACAGTGCAACCCGTCCAATCTGCCCGGCAGATATGGGAACACCGGCCCCTGTCATCACGCATGGTGATCTTGACAGTGGCCTTGCTGGCCCTCGGCCTGACAATGGCTGGAGCAGCAATGATCGGCCTGCTTCAGCGTCACCTGACCTCACAGATCGACGCGCAACTGGTCTCGTCAGCATCACCCCTGGCCCGGCAATCCCTCACCGAATTGACGAACACCAACGCTTATGTTCCAACCCGATTTTTCATTCGCGCGGTGCACGCCGACGGGCAGACCTGGACCTATACGTCGCCTGAAACCTTAGAGTACTCGGGCACGCCGAATATTCCCGACCTGCTCGAGCCGGGCGAATTTGCCAATACTGAATCCGGGTGGACGCGGCCCGTCACCGTCTCATCGTCACTGCCCGGCTCCACGTGGCGGGCAATGGCGATTCCGCTGGGAGTGCGAGGCAGTCAGGATCCCGTTGGGGTCATGACCATTGCACTTCCACTCACTGACGTCCAGCGCACACTGTCAGACACCGCTTTCTACTTCCTGCTGACCTCCATGATTATCGTCATCGCAGGAGGGACGATCGGCCAGTACCTGGTGCGCAAGTCTCTCAAACCGCTGCGCAATATTGAGGTCGTTGCCGGTCGCATCGCTGCCGGAGACCTGAGTCAGCGCATCCCACCCGAACCGCCAACCACTGAAGTCGGATCGCTGGCATTGTCACTCAACACGATGCTCAGTCAGGTCGAACAGTCATTCCATACGCGCGCCGAGTCTGACCGTAAGATCCGTCGTTTCGTCTCTGACGCGTCACACGAGCTGCGCACTCCTCTTGCCGCCATCCGCGGGTACGGCGAGCTCTATCAGATGGGAGGCGTGCCCGGCAACCAGGTTCCAGAAGTCATCAATCGTATTCACTCCGAGGCCACGCGCATGGGAAACCTCGTGGAGGATCTGCTGACGCTGGCACGAATTGACGAGGGGCGACCTCTTGCCCTGACTCCGGTGGACCTCGTCAAAATTGCTGACAATGCTGCCTCCGACCTTGAGGCGCTCGATCCTACACGCGACATCACCGTCAGGTCACTGTCCGGGCGTAAAGCTCCGATGACGTTGACGGTCAATGTGGACCGTGACCGCATTCAGCAGGTTTTCACGAATCTGGTAGGCAACATCAACCGCTACACGTCCAGCGATACGCCAGTGGAGCTGGCTCTGGGGCTCAACGACGGCATGGCGATCGTGGAATTCCGTGACCACGGTCCCGGCATTGCTGAAGACGAACAAAAACGCGTCTTTGAGCGCTTCTACCGCACTGAGGATTCACGCGCGCGTACGACGGGCGGATCTGGCCTGGGATTGGCGATCGTTGCTTCGATTATTGGGGCGCACAACGGCACCACTGAGCTGAAAACGACCCCTGGTGGCGGCTTGACGGTGCGTATTGAACTGCCCACACATTTGACTGCGGAGGACCTCACAAACGAGGCAGATCAAGGCATGTGAGGCGCTGTGCGCTGGGCGCGCGATGCTATTTCGCCCACACATCCGCCTTTTTTGGGACTCTCGGGTAGGAATATGACACCAAGTGCGGCTACCATAGCTCGGTATCATCCCTTTCAAGGAGTGTGAATCGTCATGGGTGCTGAAGCACCTCAGTGGCTGTTCAGTTCATTTGTCCAGTCGATGGAGGAGTTGGGGGCTACCGCAACGCCCGCTCAACTTGACGCCGAGGCTCGTGAACTCCTCAGCCGGTGGAATGAGCCGGGTCGAACGCTGCACAATGTGCGGCACCTGATCGATGTACTGGCGCATCTCGATGAGCTGTCGGGGTCAACACACGATCCCGATGTTCTTCGTATCGCAGCGTGGTACCACGGTTTGATCCTGAACCGCGCTGTGCAGGCGGCTTTGTGGGGTTCAAGCCCGCAGGCCGTCAGCGCCGAGTGCGCCGAATTGACTCACGAGCACTTGACCGGACTGGGAATCAGCGACGACGTGGCAATGCGGGTTGCCGACCTGATTCGCATGGTCGCCATCCACACCGCCCCGCGTGATGACGTGGACGCGCAGGTCCTGGTGGACGCTGACCTCGCTTCGATCGCTGCCGCGCCACAGGAGTACAAGAAATTCCGTCAGTCGCTGCGTGAAGAATACGAACAAGTCGATGATTTGGCCTACTTGCGTGCCCGCCGGATCGTGGTGCGCCGCCTGCTGGCTCGCGATTCGGTCTTTCACTCCCCTGGCGCTGCTGATTGGGAGTCGCGTGCCCGCGAAAACCTGGAAGCTGAGCTGGCCAAGCTCGATGAAGCAATTCTTGAGAAGGATCCTTCTGATATCTCATCGGCCAGTGACAACACCTCCGGCATCGAAGTGGTGGATGGACCCACAACCGGTCAGTTTGACGATGCGCAAGTAACATCGTCGGGTGCCATCATCATTCGCCGCAAGCATTTGAAGCGGAATAACTGCTCGCAGATGCAGGATGAGGCTGACGACGATGACGTCGAGACGACATCCACCATCCCTGCGCTGGCTCCCGAGGCAGCGGATGGTTACGCGGCGCGCCCCGGTTCCGATGGGGATGACGACTCCGACAACGAAGATGCTTCCTCACTGGAAACAGCTATCGAGACGCTGGATGTGCCCAGCCGCCCCAGTTCTCAGTCCTGAAGACGCTCGTCAGGCTCCCCCTCGACGCGCGTTCACAGGAGGAGGCGTTCTTCCCGCGCGTCCACAGAAAAAAAGCTTTCTCCCCGCGCATCCACAGGAGGAGGTATTCTCTGCGCGCATCCACAGGTTCCAGGCGCGATGTTTTCGAGGGTGGCTGGCCTTCCTACGGTATGTGTGACGAGCCCACCGCGGGTTCGCGCAACCGAAAGGATGATCCCCGATGGCAACATATAACGTCGACTCAGATCTAGTTGCTGCATCTGCGGCCAATATCGGCGCCACCGCCGAACGTATTCGAACAGAAGTGGCATCCATGATGGCTGATCTTCTGGCCCTGCAGGACACATGGACGGGAGTTGCGTCAGCTAATTTCGCTGAGTTGACCGCCTCCTGGCGCGCAACTCAAACGCAGGTTGAATCGTCATTGGATTCGATCAGCACGCAGCTATCCGCTGCTGCCAACGTCTACGCTGATGCCGAGTCGCAGACCGTGTCGTTGTTCGCGTAAGTGACGATGTCGCGAACATGCGAGGAAGCCCCGCCGAGCACGTGTGCTCAACGGGACTTCCTCGCGCTTAACTGGATATGCGGTCAGCGCCTTCCAGTCAATTGGTGTCTGTAGATCAGATGCGGCTTAGTACATTCCGCCCATGTCATCGCCACCGGCAGCGGGCGCTGCTGGCGGTTCTGGCTTGTCGGCCACAACGGCCTCAGTGGTCAGGAACATTCCGGCGATGGATGCTGCGTTCTGCAGTGCGGAACGAGTCACCTTGACCGGGTCGGAGATTCCTTCAGCCATCAGGTCACCGTATTCGCCGCTGTCAGCGTTCAGGCCTTCGCCCGGCTTCATGGAGGACACGCGATCCACCACGACGCCGCCTTCGAGTCCGGCGTTCTCAGCGATCTGCTTGATAGGAGCTGCAACAGCCAGGCGCACAATGCCCACGCCTGTTGCCACGTCACCTTCGACCTTGAGGTCGTCCAGCGCTGCGTGTGCGGCGTGGAGCAGTGCCACACCACCACCGGCCACGATGCCTTCTTCAGAGGCTGCGCGGGCGTTACGGATAGCATCTTCGATGCGGTGCTTACGCTCCTTCAGCTCAACCTCGGTTGCGGCGCCGGACTTGATAACGGCGACACCACCGGAAAGCTTGGCGAGGCGTTCTTGCAGCTTCTCGCGGTCGTAATCGGAATCGGTGTTCTCGATCTCGGTCTTGATCTGGCGGATGCGACCATCGATGGCGTCCTTTTCACCGGCGCCGTCCACAATGGTGGTCTCGTCCTTGGTGACGACAACCTTGCGGGCGCGACCCAGCAGTTCCAGATCGGCGTTCTCGAGGGAAAGGCCAACGGTCTCGGAGATGACCTGACCGCCGGTCAGGATGGCCATATCCTGCAGCATTGCCTTGCGGCGATCGCCAAAGCCGGGAGCCTTGACGGCCACTGACTTGAAGGTTCCGCGGATCTTGTTGACGACCAGTGTAGCCAGCGCTTCACCTTCGATGTCCTCAGCAACAATCAGCAGGGACTTGCCGGACTGCATGACCTTCTCAAGCAGGGGCAGCAGATCCTTGACATTGGAGATCTTGGATTCCATGAGCAGAACGTAAGGGTCCTCAAGGACTGCTTCCTGACGCTCAGTGTCGGTGACGAAGTACGCGGACAGGTAGCCCTTGTCGAAACGCATGCCTTCGGTGGTCTCCAAGGTGGTGTCGAAGGAGTTGGTCTCTTCAACAGTCACAACACCTTCGGCTCCGACCTTTTCGAAAGCTTCAGCGATGAGCTTGCCGATGGCCGGATCATTTGCCGAGATCGACGCGGTTGCAGCGATCTGGTCGGTGGTTTCGATCGGCTTGGCGTCCTTGTGCAGCTGCTCAACGATTGCTTCAACTGCCTGGTCGATGCCGCGCTTGATTCCAATCGGGTTGGCGCCGGCTGCGACGTTACGCAAACCTTCGTGTACGAGTGCCTGGGCAAGAACGGTTGCGGTCGTGGTGCCATCACCGGCGACGTCATCGGTCTTCTTGGCAACTTCCTTCACCAGTTCGGCGCCGATGCGCTCGAACGGATCTTCGAGGTCGATTTCCTTGGCGACAGACACGCCGTCTTTGGTGATCGTGGGAGCTCCCCACTTCTTGTCGAGGACAACGTTGCGGCCCTTGGGGCCAAGCGTGACCTTGACGGTGTCAGCCAGAAGATTCAGACCGCGCTCCATGCCACGGCGCGCTTCCTCATCAAAATGAATGAGCTTGGACATGCTATGTATATTCCTTCCGCATTGCGGATCGTAGGGACGGTGCCCGCGACGGACGATTCCACTGGCAACGTTCTTGTCTCGTTGCCGGTGTAACCTCACCAGCCCTAAGGTCTTTTATCACTCTGCCTTGGCGAGTGCTAATCTAATTTTGGCACTCTCGACCCGAGAGTGCAAGGCGGGCATAGTCGCTCATAGCGAACAGTCATGAAGCGGGTTGTACCGGCGGATAGCCCGTCCAGCGGCCACCTTGCCCGGCAGCTGTGACCGACAGTGCTGAGCTGCGCGTTCTTTAACATTCAGTCAATGCGGGAGGGCGCTCGTCTTCTCGCACAGGGCCAGGCGCTGTTCCTTGTCCGAACGGTTGGCCGCCCAGCTGCTCGCGATCATGTTCTTCCAGAAGGTACGACAGATCCGGTCCCACAGGGACAACGCGGGTGGGGTTGATTTCCTCGTGCACGATGTAGTAGTGCTCTTTGATCTGTTGGATGTCCACCGTGTCACCGAAACCCGGTGTTTGGAACAGGTCCTGCAGGTAGGCACGCAGTACCGGCATGTCACGGATCATCATCCGATTGGCTTTGAAGTGCCTGAAATAGACTGCATCGAAACGCACAAGGGTGGTGAACAGTCGCACGTCAGCCAGCGTGATGTGGTCACCGACCAGGTAGCGGCGGGAGGTGAGCCGATCACTAACCCAGTCCATTGCGCGCCACAGATCTCGATAGGCGTCCTCGTAGCTGGATTGGTCAGCGGCGAAACCGCACCGATAGACACCGTTGTTGATGTTCGGGTAGACCTCGTCGTTGACGGCTTCGATTTCGTCCACTAACGACTCTGGATACAGGTCCGGAGCGCCGTCACGCTGCACGCCTGACCACTGTGTGCACATGTCGATGGTCATCTGGTTAAAGTCATTGGTCACCACGGCACCACTGGGGACATCCACAATCGCAGGGACGGTGATCCCTTTCGGATAGTCGGGCACGCGCGCAAAGTATGCGTCCTAGAGGCGCTCGATGCCAAGCACCGGATCACGGTCGTCGGGGTACATCCCACTGTAGTTCCATGACCGGGCATCGTGGGTGGGGCCTGCCAGACTCAGTGTCAGAGCGTCCTCCAGACCCATGAGTCGGCGGATGATGACAGCGCGGTGTGCCCACGGGCAAGCTCGGGCGGCCATGAGGCGGTAGCGGCCAGACTCGACCGGCCACAACATGTTCCCCACTTCACGTGCATCGCCTGATCGCGGTTGCGGAGCGGATCCTGGCGGGATCGACGACACAATCCTGTCAGCAATGTAGGCGGTGTCGCGTACGTACGCGCCTTCGGTTGCGGCTTTGTGAGCTTTCTGAGCGTCGTCAGCCATATTTCCGCCTCTTCTTGAGGGGTTCCTCTTATCTGAGCAGGACGACCACGTCGTAGTCACCGACATCATCGAAGTTCTCGCGAACCTCGTCAATTCCCAGGACTCGGGCGATTTCGTGGGCGGATTTTTCGATCTGCGGATCGGCGTAGTACACCACAGAAACGTCGGAGACCCAACCTTCTGCGTTCTCAGCGGTAGTTCCGGGGAATCCTGCCTCGTTCAGCGCTGCGGATTTTTCGGCCGCAAGCCCCTCGATACCCGTGCCGTTGAGGACGCCGATCTTGACATGCTTGTCGATGATTTCTTCAGTTGGCTCATCTCCGGACGATTGAGTTTCTTCGCCTGATACCTGTGTGTCGGTTGAGCCAGTTCCCGAAGCTTCTGGCTTCTCATCTGCCTGCTCGCCCGATTGCACATCGCCCGAGGGGGGCGCGACCGACTGTGCGACCGACTGAGTCGAATCGGACTGTGACGGCGTGATTCCTGCATTGGTGAGGACTCGCGCCAGACCCCATCCGAGCAGCGGGATAACGATGAGAAGAATCAAGAACGGCGCGACTGAGCGCCATTTCGAGGGCTGGGCGCGGTGCATACCGACCGGCATATCTTCGCCAGCTCGATCAAATTCATCCTTCGGATACTGTGAGCTCACGCGCTTAGACTATCTGTAACTGTCACTTTTGTGCGGCCAATCGGCCGGGTGTCGCATCGGCAGCGCCGGTTACGGCTGTCTCAACATACCGCTCAGACCGCGGCTCGAGGGGCACCCTCGTCAATAAGACGGGATACGCTAGGTACGTGAGCGAAATTGAAGGCGGCACCGGTCCGCGACCATTGAGTGAGCTGCTTGATCCGGGATGGGCGCGGGCGCTGGCTCCGGTTGAAGAGCGCGTGCATGAGCTTGGACAGATGTTGCGCTCGGAGATTCAATCTGGTCACGGGTACTTTCCTGCCGGACGGGACGTGTTGCGCGCGTTCACATATCCGTTTGACGAGGTCAAGGTGCTCATCGTCGGCCAGGATCCCTATCCGACACCCGGGCACGCCATGGGGCTGTCGTTTTCTGTTGCTCCCGGGGTTCGCCCGCCTCGATCCCTGGAGAATATCTTCACTGAGTTGGTGGAGGATCTGGGTGTGCCTCGTCCGACCAGCGGTGATTTGACTCCCTGGTCACGCGAGGGAGTGTGCCTGCTGAACCGCGTCCTTACTGTGCGCCCTGGCGCGCCGGCTTCGCATCGTGGCCGCGGCTGGGAAGAGGTGACGGATTGCGCGATCGATGCTCTTGTTGGACGAGGGAGGCCTCTGGTCGCTGTTTTATGGGGTCGCGATGCTCAGGGACTGAAGCCGCGACTGGGTGCAACACCTGTGGTGGAGTCTGCTCATCCGTCGCCGCTTTCTGCTCGTCGCGGGTTCTTCGGTTCTCGGCCGTTTTCGCGTGTCAATGCGCTGCTGCAGTCTCAGGGTGCGGAGCCGGTCAACTGGCAGTTGCCGTAGGAATCTTAGGGGTCACTCTTTCAGGCGGGACCGCTGGCCGCGGATGCAGATAGCGCCGCAGAGGCCGGCAATCTGAAAGCGGACTTTCGAGGACGGATTGGACGCCATTAGGCAGAACTCTGCTCTCACGGCCGTGCTGACCCCTGAAAGTTGGACAGTTATGTGTTCAGTCGTGAGTGCGAGGAGTCAGTTCATTCAAAACGGCAGGAGATACGAGCGCGCCGCTTTTACTCTTTGCTCTTGTCTACGTTGCGTTGGCGATGTGGAGATTCACAAGGAAGCGAGGGATCAGACTGAGCCTTTGCCAATTGGCGGAGGCTAGCCCCGTAGCGGCATACCTGATTCGGCAGCATCCCCTGGCAGCCACCAGTAGCCACTTTGTATCCATTTCGTACCAGTTCCCGGTCCGGCCTGTGGTAATGTACCGCGGGACGCTGTTGACGCGCCCATACGCATCGTACTAGCAGATAAAGAAACAGAGGACACGCGGTGAAACGTTACGCACTACCACTTCTGACACTTGCAGCAGCTTTGACACTCACTGCGTGTGGCGGAAGCAATGCCGCCGAAGGCGACAAGACAGCGTGCGGGCTGTACAAAGAGGCCGTTGATATCTTCGCCACCATCGAGGATCGCTCGGCGCCGAATGAGGACACACTGTCGCAGATCACCGACAAGCTCAATAGTGCGGAAGACGCAGCGGAAGATCTTCACCTTCAGGACAAGCTCGTGCGGACAAGAAACAATATTGAGAAGTTCAGCGAGACCCAGAATCCTGGCATGCTTGACTCATTTGCCTCCCAGACAACCGGAGTTGTCGAAATGTGCCAAGAGCTCGGTGTCACAGTTAAGCTGACTGAGGACCTCCAGACGTCCAGGTGATCGACACAGGACAGCACTTTGACGCGTTTCTTAAGGTGTAGTCAAGGCGTCACCAACAAGCGCACCTGCTGTTCACTGCGATAGACGCAATTCCTCTGAAAACGAATGCGTCGAGCATTCACCGAAACTATGGAGATTCCGGGTTAATGCCCGGATTTCTACTGCCCATTTCAGACATCATCGACGCGGGCAGTGTTGTACACACTCGCATACAAGTGAGGCGCTCCGTTTGATACCCTTTTCTGGTAACTCTCGCAGCGCCTCGCTGCTTTTCCAACGCGCCGTCTCCGCTCACACAACCAGGCCAGCGACGACTGGCATCAGCTCCAGCTGGGGGCACTCCCGATGAGCAGATGGCGTACAGGGTGACGCCACTCCGCTCCTAGTTGGCTTCGCAGGATCAGTAACAGCTAACGGATCACATAGTTGCTGAAAAGTCCGCTTAGGGATTGAAGGGATTGCGCGCCCGCTGACACACCAACTATTCGTCGGCTCAACGCCGGCCTGACGTCATCCAATTCGAAAGTATGGAGCCACCTGCGAGACTCGAACTCGCGACCGTCCGCTTACAAGGCGGGTGCTCTACCAACTGAGCTAAGGTGGCCAGCTCACATATCTTGCCATGAGCACGCCAGTGAACACCAATCGAATCTATTGAGTGTGAAGAATCCCTCGAGACGACTACTCACCGCTTACGGCAGGCGCGAACCGCTTACTCAGCCATCCCCGAAATAATGTCGGAGGCAAAGTTCTCCAGCGTGAACGGAATAACCTTCGTGCCATCCTTCACGTATTCGGGGGTGCCGTACGAATCGCCGCGACCCGCGAACTTCTTCTCGCCCCATACTTTAGTGGAGTTCGCCAAGTAGGTTTGCACCGCATTGGCGTCGAAGGTCGAGACAACTTCGTCAGGAACTCCCACGGAACGGGCGAGTTCCGCCACCTTGTCAATGGACTGATCCATTGATTTGACGACGCGTGTATCGCCAGACGTCCACTGCTCATTGAAGAAGCCCATCAGCGCGTGGTGGAACGCCACCCAGTGTTCGGGATCCTTCTGTGCAACGATCAGCGATGCTGTGGTCGCGGGTTTCGCGTAGTCCATGCCAACTGTTGTGACGGGCTGGTAGGCAATGTTGAACTTCCCGTCAGTAGCAGCCTGGACGATTTCTTCACCGCCCGCGGTGTCAACCTGCGCACATACGTGGCACGAGTAGTCAAAATAGATCGTCAGCGTCGGCAGGTTGGGATCAGGATCCTCAATGCCGTTGTGGGAGTACACCACCGGCGACGAATCTGCGTAGGGTCCCAGCAGCGCTGCGGCCTCCTCGTCAGGCAGAGCCGAACCTTTCGGGCGATACGTCAGCATCACTGCCGCCACAGCTGCAACCACGGCGACGACAATCAGCACGACCACGCCGATGATGATGACGCGGGTACGCTTTTCCGACTTGAGCTGGGCTTCGCGCATCTCCCGCGCCTTCGTGCGCGTATCACGCGATGATTCTGACTTCGCCATCGGTTATGTGCTCCTCGCTTCGGGCAGATACTGATTTTCACGCAGGATCATTATGACGCGATGACCCACCTGACGCGAACCCAACAGGCCAGAGCATCCACAGCCGCCTTCCTCGAAAACCGCCGTCAGCACATCTAGGAAACCGTCGTCAGCCAGAACGCGACCGGGATCGCCAGGAAAGCCGCACTCAACAGCGCACGCCCCCACCACGGCGGCGACACGGTGCGGAACACGATCGCCATTCCATCACGCACCGATTCAGTAAGCTCGAGGATCCTGAAGCTCATCAGCAGCACCAGTGAGACAGCCATCAGCGCCGTCAGCGGAATCATCTGAGTCGCAACTCCACTGGGATCGGAGAGTACCCCGCCCCATAGCACCAGGTCACCGGGCCATTGAAGGGTTTCCAGAGACATCTCAAGATAATCCCTCAGCACCGTCACAATGGCGATGGCCCACACGATCGCCGCCCATATACATGCGATCACCGAAGCGACGGCTATGCTCAGCACACCGACCACCACCATGATCGGCACTTTGAGAAGTGTCATGGCCGTATCTCCCGGCCCCGGCCCGTTGCGATCCCTCTGCCGGTTGACCTTGCGTTCGCGGAACTGCCCGATCACGCTGAATACCAGGAGGGTTGCGAGCGCTGCGACCAGTCCCGACATGCCGTATGCGACAGGCAACAGCGAGAGGGCCGCCATCAGGCAGGTCGACAAGACCCCCGTTCTCTTCAGAGGGGGAGGTTGCCATGCAGGTTCACCATCGGTTTCCTCGACGTCCCCTTCGCCCGGCTCCGCCAGTTCGAGGGGCGCAGGCTTGTCCACCGTAATTGCCGAGGGTGACTGCGCATCATCCCACGTCGGAAGTTTCTTGAACGACTCGCCGCCCTTGTTGACCAGGAAGGGGCCTGCGCTTTGCCACCCTGGTTGCGCCTCATCAGGCGGAAGCGGAGGCACGTCGGTGGGGATGACAGCCGTCTGGTCGGGAGGAGACACCGGGTAGGGCACGGTGACAGGCGGTTCCCACTGATTGGGCTGCCCGGCAGAGAGCTCTGGCTGGCCGGGTTGCGGTGCGCGATACACGTCAGTGCTCTGAGTCAGAGGCTGGGTGTACGCCTGATTGGTGGTCATATCGGGATACTGTGTTGTCTCAGGCGTGTCGCTCGTGTAGTCGTCCTCGTCAAATGATGAGGGCATGAATGTTGAGCCCAGGTCACCCAGGCTGGACGTGACCAGTGAGCTCCCCGTCCATGTGTCTGAGTACTGATCAGTTTCGTCGTCGTGGCCGGAGCCGTATCCATCGCGAGCGTGCGAATCTGCCGCACCGTTCAGAACGGAGCACAGGCTTTCGAAGCTCATACGGTTGTCGACAGTAGGATCCAGGCATCGTTTCATGGACGATGCCAAACGAGGAGGCAATCCCGCGATATCCGCATCACCGGCAAGGACGCGCGAAATGATGACGCCGGGCGCTCCGCCTCCAAAAGGTGGTCGGCCGGTCAATGCGTGCAGGATCGTGGCGCTCAGGGACCACCAATCAGCCTGAGGAGTCACCGGACTGCCCGTCATTACTTCCGGTGCGGTGTAGCCCGCAGTGCCGGACACCAGTCCGGTCGCCGTCAGCCGGTCATCCCCATCCCCGACCGCGATACCGAAGTCGATGAGCACGGGGCCGCGTTCGGACAGAATGATGTTCGACGGTTTGATGTCACGGTGAACCACCCCTGCCCCGTGGACACGTTTGAGGATACGGTTCAGTGCTGTGGCTAGGCGTGCCACTTCGCTCAGTTCCATTGTCCCGCTGCGGATGCGCGAGGCGAGGGTTGGGCCGTTCACGTATTCGGTGACAACGAAGGGTTCGGCGGCTTCCGTTTCAACATCGAGGACGCGCACGACGCCGTCTGATCGGATTCGATTGACCGTGGCAGCTTCTCTGCTCAGACGCTGTCGGGCTTCCTCCGTGGCAGCCTGAGCCGGGTGCAGCATTTTCAGGGCGACTTGTGCTCCTCCATCGTCACGAGCCAGCCAGACAGTGCCGGCACCTCCCGTGCCCAGACGGCTGACCAGTTCGTAGCCGCCAACGCGTTGCCCGATATCCACATCCTTGAGCGTATCGAATGTTGACGCTCTGCAGGACTTAGATTCGAGGATTTTCGACTTTCACGTAAGAGCGGGCGCGGGAAGAAGCTCCCAGTGAGACTGTGGGCCATACGCGAGTCCAAGAATGACGAGACCTCTTTCACTCATGGCTGATTCTTGCACTGTCATAGCTGATGATGCTGGTCAGTGACATGCGCAACAGGACTGATTCACTATCTCAGGTATCCCCCGCTGTCGATCTCATGGTATTTTTAATCCAGTGCTTTCGTTCACAGGGGGAACGGCAGCATCGGCAGCGGTGAAGACGCCGTTGTCCCGGCTCTCTACTTGGATCGTCCGGCACGTACCTGTCGGTGGAGGTTAAAAACATGGCAACAGTAACGTTTGATAAGGCAACCCGCATTTACCCGGGTTCAGACAAGCCAGCTGTGAAAGAACTGTCCCTGGAAATCGCTGACGGCGAGTTCCTCGTCCTCGTTGGTCCTTCCGGCTGCGGAAAGTCAACGTCACTGCGTATGCTTGCTGGTCTTGAAGACGTCAACTCTGGACGCATTTTCATTGGTGACCGCGATGTCACCGATGTTCAGCCCAAGAACCGCGACATTGCAATGGTCTTCCAGAACTACGCTCTGTACCCGCACATGACTGTGCGCGACAACATGGGCTTTGCTCTGAAGATCGCTGGCACGGATAAGAACGAAATCCGTGAGCGCGTGAACGAAGCAGCACGCATCCTTGACCTAGAGCCCTATCTGGACCGCAAGCCGAAGGCTCTGTCCGGTGGTCAGCGTCAGCGAGTCGCAATGGGACGTGCAATTGTTCGTAAACCGCAGGTGTTCCTGATGGACGAGCCGCTATCCAACCTGGATGCCAAGCTGCGTGTTCAGACCCGTACACAGATCGCATCACTGCAGCGCGAACTCGGTGTCACAACCGTGTACGTGACCCACGACCAGACCGAAGCTCTGACAATGGGTGACCGCATCGCGGTTCTCAACAACGGCATCCTTCAGCAAGTTGGCACACCTCAGGAAATGTACGAACGCCCCGCCAACGAATTCGTGGCAGGATTCATCGGTTCACCTGCAATGAACCTGGGTCGTTTCAAGGTCGAAGGCAACTGGGGCGTCCTCGGAACTGCTCGTGTTGCCCTGTCGGATGCCACCATTGCGGCTCTGAAGCCAGAAGACAACAACACGGTCGTCATCGGCTTCCGTCCTGAGGGACTTGAGCTGGTTGGTGAAGATGTCGAAGGCACCATTCCGATCGAAGTCGACTTCGTTGAGGAACTCGGCTCTGACGCCTACATCTACGGACACCTTGCAGGTGTCGAGGGAGGCCACGGCCTTGGATCGGGTACCGACGAGAATCCTGATGAGAATAAGGAAGACAAGAGCGATCAGCTGATCGTTCGCGTTCCTCCGCGTACCGCCCCGAAGCCGGGATCTGTGATCCACGCTCGCGTCATTCCTGCGCAGCAACACAACTTCTCGGCGGCAACTGGCGAGCGTCTGCCTGCCTAAGCTAAGACTCACGAGGGTCAGCTGACGATGCAAATCTGATGCTGTTGCCCCACTGAAATATCACCGGTGGCTCGCCCCAACACGGGGCGGGCCACCTTTTCGTATCTCTTCTAGACACAAATTTTACACTCTGTCAAATTTGGATCGAACACTTTGCTCTTCACTGGTGCAGTTGAGGGCTTGGTGGAGGCAAGCAGCGTTCTACCAGGGGCTCTAGCTCGTGGGGAGTACGACAAGATGGAGCGGTCCCAAAAATTTGCTTGCATATCGGTTCAGTTTCGAACAGGCCGTTGATGGTTTCAGGCGAGGGCTTCCGCGTCAGAATCACATACATTACCCGTTGCCGGTTTATTCCTGCACGTCAGCGACGTTTGTCGTTTGAGAAAACACACGCTGCCATCGGCCCACCATCGGTAGGACGATCCGCAACCATCCTGACCTCGCAGCACCTCAACTCCCGCCAATACCTCCCGACCACATTCCCAAACCTCCGAAACACGTAGAACAAAAGCGCAACGCTTCGTTTCAAGACCACTGAGGGAATCTTCAGCGCACTATTTGCCTGACTCATCCTTCCACGAGCACTTGTCACGACCCGTGGCCGGTGAGGCGGGCGATGGTGGTGGTGGACATCCTCCCACGAGCACTTGTCACGACCCCTTTTTCTTTACTCCAACCTAGTGGTAAGCTTTCGTTGATTGTCTCTCACAGTTGCACGGCAGCATAACTCAAATCCATTGACAGGTGATCACATGTTTCTTGCACCCTCTCGTCCAGGGCACAGTCCGACACGCACTCGCACATCAGCTTTCACACATTTGGCAGCATTATGCGCGGCAGCGCTCGCGTGTACCTCGAGCCTCGTAGTTGGTTTCGTCTCCCCGACTTGGGCTGATGACGCCGCCTCCGACTCTCCCGAAGCCTCCAATACCATTGCAGATTCACCGCAAAGCGGTACTGAATCGCCCTCAGAGCAGGGAGGTCTTCATATTCCTGAAAATCCGGGGGATCCCGCTGTTGTCGGTACTGTGGAAGATGAAGACTACTCCACAGCAGCCGGCGCGCCGATGTCTGGAGCTACCCCATTGATGACAGCGCCGGCCACCGATTCAGCACGCACCCGTACTCAACGGTCAGCCGCAACCGAATCGGCGCCAGATGCTGAACGCACTGAGGTCTATTGCTACACGCCTCAGCAAGATCTCACGTGCAGCGAGGACCAATTCCGTTCACTGATCACACAGGCTGGCTCCACACCAACTCGCATCGTTCTGGGAATGGTCGGCCCCTATCTCACCGACACTGTCACGATTCCACGCGGAGCTGACATTGAGCTGGTCAATTATCCTGCCAATGCGTGGGGAGCCAATTCCTCGTCGCTCATCGCTGAGGACGGGTTCAGGGGTTCTGCTCTGTTCAACGTCGAGGAAGGCGCTACCCTGACCATTTCTGCTCAACCCGAAGGCGGCGAGATCGAGATGGGCGCTCGCGGCGAGTACGTTAAGAATGGGCAGATCCTTGTCCACTCACGAGGAGCATTTGTCCTCAATCAAGGCACGCTCAGCGGCGTACGCGACCACTCAGGATTTCACATCGGTGCAGTGACCGTCACGGGTTCCAAAGCTTCGTTCACCATGAATGGCGGCACCATCACCGATAACCACAGGCGACAAGATCCCACCACTACTCAAAGGGGTGCAGGCAATATCGCAGTCAGCGATGGTGCAACGTTCATCATGAATGGAGGACTAATCACCGACGGTTGGGGCTCCGGCGTCAGTAAACACTCACAGTACGACTACGGTGAAGCAGGAGGGGTCGGCCTGTACAACGGCGGCCACATGGTGATGAATGGCGGTGAGATCTCCAGCAACAACGGCTTCGCCGGAGGCATTCTCGCAATGTCGTGGCCGTTCTCGAAAGAAGAAGCTGAACAGACCAAAGAATCAGCACGCAATACAGTAGAAATCAACGGCGGAACGATCACCAACAACACCAGTCGATTCAGCGGCGGCGGAGTTTTTTCATTTGGCAACTCCGTTGTGACAATGAACGGCGGAACGATCACCAATAACACCGCTCCCAATGGAGGCGGCGTAGGAACATTCGATGACTACGTAAAAGGCGCTGAAAAGACATGGGCAGAGATCCCCAGCACAGGAAAGCAGGCTGGGTACACCGCTGATGCCTGGGCAGACCTTTCTCCGGCAGCTTTTATCATGAATGGTGGAACGATTTCCCACAATAGCGCGGACCGCACCGGTGGCGGAATTAACGTCGTCAGCAACCGCGTTACTTTACGCGGCGGAAACATCGAAGCGAACACGGCGAAGCAAATGGGCGGCGGCGTGTACGTGTCGACCAAGTCCTACTCAGCGCACTTTGAAAACGTTGCAGTCAACCGTAATGAGGCTAAGCATATCGGTGGCGGAGTATGGGTCTGCCCGACCGGCTCCATCGACTTATACGTGACAGAAGGTGCCGGGATTTTCAATAACTCTGCCAGCCATTTCGGTTCCGATATCGCCCACGACAATTACGGTTCCGCCGGGTCGATCAATTTACGCTTGGCCAATCGTATGCTGGGTGGCGGCGACGTCACCTACTACTTCGATAACGAAGACCAACGTTTCTCCCCAGAGGCTCCAGGAGATCCGCAAAATTTCTGGGATCGGCCGCTCCGAAATGAGGGTCTCCACTCAGAGGCTACAGATCACACGAAGAATGATGCATCAACGCTGGCCAAGCTCACAATCACGGAAAACAGTGCCGAACGAGGTGCAGGAATCGGTTCAAACGGTAACGTCACTTTCGGAAAACCCGACACAGTTGATCTGGAAGTCGCTAAGCAGTGGCATGACAGTGAAGGCACCGAGATTCCCGGTGCGTCGCCCTCGTTGCCCTCAAGCATCACGATCCAGTTGATGCGCCAAATCGGGCAGCACGATCCGACTCAGCTCGGCGATCCCATTACCATTACTCCTGATAAGGACGGCAACTGGCGTCACACGTTTAAAGGTCTTCCAACAACCCTCATCGTCGCAGACAGTGCTGAATCACAGGAGGTCTCATACTCGGTTCGTGAGCTGCACGTTGATGGCTACGATTCACTCATCTCCCCGACCACCGTGGTTTCGGATAATCCCCAAGTACAGGCACTCACCGTCACGAATACGCAGACTCCAATGACTGTGACGGTCAACAAGATCTGGCAAGATGTTGATGGCGAAACGCTTGAAGGCACCTCCCCCGCCATCCCGGACAGCATCACGGTCCAGCTCACTCGCCAAATTGGCAAGGGCGACCCAACCAACGTGGGCGACCCCGTCACCATCACCCCAGATGCTGACGGCAATTGGACTTACACCTTTACGAACTTGCCACGAACCGTTGCAGGCGAGCCGGTCCGGTACGCAGTGGTCGAGACGCCAATCGAAGGATTTGACTCAGCTGCGCAGCAGGCAGCAACGCAGGAGGGCTCTCACGATGTGGTGGTGACACTGACGAACAGGCAGAAGCCACCGACACCGCCTACTCCACCCACCCCGCCGACACCCCCGGCACCGCCTCGTCTGGTGAAAACGGGAGCTGATTCCACGGCGCTGTGGTTGTTCGGCGCACTGGGCGCTGCAGGAGTCGCTGTCAGGGCTGGAGCGCGTTTACGGCGCAGGGCTGAGAGATGAGAAGCTGCCCTGATGGCGAAGACCACGCCCCTGCACGGTTTTCACCATCAGGGCTGATCACCTGATCGTACAGCTTTCGCTGGAAGGCAGGGCGATATCGAGGACGACACGGATCGCCGTCAGGCCCCCACGGTCAGTGATCGTCGCGATAGCGTTCGACCCGCAGATGCAGCGCGTACTTCTCACGTAGCTGCGCGATCTGCGTCATCATCTCAGAATGGTGATGCTGGTCAAGGGCTTCTTGGTCATGCCAACGGTCGATCAACAGAACCGTCTCCGGATCATTCATCGGGAAGAAATACTCGTAACGTTCATTACCTTCCTGGGCGCGAACTCGATCAACAATGCCGCTGGTTACCATTTCCTGAGCAAATGCGCGGGCGCTCCCATTGTGTCCTGTGTAATACAGATTAACCGTTAGGCTCATCTTGACCCCCTGTGTCGCTACGTCCAGCGATTTACCGACCAGCCTATTCCTGGCGGCCTGTTCACGCGTTCTGTCCCCTTCACAAGGTATTGTCATGACAGGAGGGGCCAGCTGCGGCCGCTCCTCAGGCCATCATGGAAGGATGTCAAATGCGTCGTCTAGTTGCATCAGGCATTGCAGTGGCATGCCTCAGTCTCCTCGCACCGCTTACCGCGCACGCTGAGAGCGCCACCGCATCTGAGTCACCCTCGACCCCGCACAATATTCTGCAGCTGGGCGACTCCTACTCGGCCGGGAACGGCGCGCAGAACTACACGGAAACGAACTGTTACCGCTCGCCCAATAATTACGGTGCTGTCACCGCTGAACGCCTTGGCGCCTCGTACACAAACCGTGCCTGCTCAGGTGCACAGTCGAAGGACTTCTACTCCTCACAGTCCCTGGGGTGGAAGAAGTCGGTGACGAAGACCTACGTTCTACCCAAGTCGACCTACCCTGACCAGCCCGCTGAATGGCAGCGCCGCGTCGAAGAATCCCAGATCTGCGGCGCACTGCCCGAGGGGAACTTCACGTGGGATATTCGCCAGGTCGCACCCGCACCGGCGGGCTCTCTCTACACAGCCACCGCCGAATGCCACCTGTACGCGCTCCCCCAGCTCGACGCCGTCACCCCCGACTATGACTCCGTGTTCCTGACAATTGGCGGCAACGATGCCAACTTCTTCGGCATCATCGTGTCCTGCTTCATCGGGCGTGATGCCTCGTCCTGCCAGCAGCGCATGAACGAGACTGCGGTCACCGTCAACACCTTCCGCACGCGCCTCACCACCCTTCTGAGAGATATTGACGAGCGTGCCGCCGGCAACGCTGACATCTATCTGCTGTCCTACCCGGATCTGCTGAGCACGCCGTCCTACACGCTTCCCGAAGGTCCTGCAGGTTGGTTCGATGCCGGCACCACGCTGCGCACCCTCCAGGCTCGCTACACCGACCTGCAAGCCAGCATCATCAGCGATCTGAACAAGGCCAATGGGACGACCCGCTTCCACCTTGTTGACATTCGAGACGCCTTCGACGGGCACGGCCTCGATCCGCACATGGCGGCGTCCCAGGATCATTCCTGGATCTCAGCACCTTTCGCCTCCACCGACCTTATGGGCTACATGCATCCCACGCCCAGTGGCTGGGCAGCGGAAGCCGACACGCTCACCGACGCGATTCTTGCGCAGCGTTAAACTCGCGCACAAGGCAGGAGCCGGGCTGGCCAGTTGCCCCTCGTGATGCTTCACTTTTGCCGAGGGGGCGGCCCCACCCCGCGCATCTGCAAGCCGGCGTCCGCCGGTCCATCCATGCGTCCCACATGACACGCCAATAAAGTGCGAGAATAGACCTATGCCTCAGTCCATGGAGATCACTGCTGCACGCGTCGATCCTGCGTTGCTGGACCTTCCGTGGGAAGTTCCGCTGGAAGACTGGCCCAGTGAGATTCTGGCCGCGCTGCCGCGAGGAATTTCGCGACACATCGTGCGTTTCGTCAACCTGTCCGGGCGCGTGATCGCCGTCAAGGAGATTGGCGAGTCGGTTGCCCACCACGAATATCAGCTCCTGCGCGATCTCGTGCGTCTGGATGCTCCGTCCGTCCAACCTACAGCTGTCATTACTGGCAGACGCGACCCGCAGGGCGAAGAGCTCAACGCCGCACTGGTTACAGAGCACCTGCAGTTTTCACTGCCCTACCGCGCATTGTTCAGCCAGTTCATGACTCCCGACACGGCGACTCGTCTCATCGACGCGCTTGCCGTGCTGCTCGTTCGCCTCCACCTGCTCGGCTTCTACTGGGGCGACGTGTCCCTTTCGAATACACTGTTCCGCCGCGATGCCGGGGCATTTTCGGCGTACCTGGTGGACGCGGAAACCGGCGAGCTGCACCCGAACCTGACGCCCGGTCAGCGTGACTACGACGTTGACCTGGCGCGCACGAACATTATCGGTGAACTGATGGACCTGCAGGCTGGCGGTTTCTTTCCGGAGGACGAAGACCCGATCATCGTGGGTGACCGCATCCGTTCGCGCTACGAGGACCTGTGGCACGAACTGACCGCATCCGAATCCATCGAGCTGAATCAGCGGTGGAAGGTCGCTGAGCGCATCGAACGCCTCAACGACCTGGGTTTCAATGTGGGTGAACTGCAGATGGTGTCAGATATTGACGGCACGCACCTGACGATCACGCCAAAAGTGGTGGATGCAGGGCACTACCATCGACAGATCATGCGTTTGACGGGAATGGATGTGGGCGAACAGCAGGCACGCCGCATGCTGAATGATCTGCAAACGTATCGTGCGATCACCGGTCGTCAGAACATGCCCATTGAAATCGTGGCGCACGAATGGATGCGTGATGTGTTCGAACCGATCGTCACCGGCGTGCCGCCCGAGATGACCCGGAAACTCGAGCCGGCGCAGATTTTCCATGAAGTTCTGGAGCACCGCTGGTACCTCGCTCAGCAAGCCGGACATGATATCCCGCTCGCTGACGTCATCGATTCCTATACGCGTTCCGTTCTGCCTCAAAAGCGTGACGAGGCTGTGCTTCTCGATCCTGACCCGCTCGATACTGCAGAGTTGCCTGCCTTCCACAATGAGGATATGTATTAACGAGGGCGACGTTGCACCGCCCCTGACTACGTCTGAAGGAGAATCCGTGTCTGAGTTTCCTCACCTTTTCGCCCATCGCGGGGCCTCATCCCTTGCGCCCGAAAACACGATGGGAGCGTTCGTCAAGGCAATGGAAGTCGGGGCTCGTCGAATCGAGTTCGATGTCGACATCATGGGCGATGGAACATTACTGGTCATGCACGACCAGACTTTCGACCGCACCACGTCCGGTACCGGCGGCTACTACGACAAAGGTTTCAAGGACCTGCGTCGCCTGGATGCGGGCGCGTGGTTTTCCGACACATATCGCTTTGAGCGAGTTCCTGAGCTGAGCGAGGTGCTCACGTTCCTGGACGCCAATCAGATGATCGGCAACCTGGAGATCAAGCCGTGCCAGGGTGGGCAGACGCTGCGCAGCGAGCTGATCGACCGTATTTGCGTGCTCGTGGCCGGTATGAAGAATCCGTCGCAGATCCTGGTGTCCTCCTTTGATCACGCCCTCCTCTGCGACTTTTCCGTCGCATGGCAGGCACATCACCAGGGCGGCCAGGCCAGCGCCTTCGGTACGGTGCGTCGATCCCTCGATCTGGGCTGGCTCGTTGACCCCGAATCCGAGTCGATCACCAGTGCCGTCGATGCCGCCGCCAAACTGGGGTGCACAGCGGTTCACCCTGCAAATGAGGCTGTCACACATCGCGACGTGGAGTATGCCCGTCAGGCTGGCCTGGAAGTGAACGTGTGGACTGTCAACAATGTTGATCGCGCACGCGAACTGGCCGCATGGGGTGTCACGGGTATTTTCACTGATCGGGTTCAGGACTTCCCGGCTGAGGCTCTACGCGCCTAGGAGACGTTATGGTGCGTCGGCGTATGCCGGTCGACGCGCCGCCTCCTTCTGGCAGGTTCAGATGCGCCAGGTGCGCAGCGTATCAACGCACATTCGACGAATGGCCATCAGGCTACTACCATCAAAGAAAACCGGTTCGGAAGGATTCACACTGCCGTGATTTGTGAACGTTCACATTTATCGTTTTTTTCTCCGTTACCAGGCGCACTGCCTCTCAAGTCAGTCACAGTTACTGATGATTTCTGGTCTCCACGTCGCGAAATCGTCCGCACGCGCTCACTTTCCCATCAGCAGGCTCAGATGAGCGAACCGGGGCATCATTTTGATGCGCTAAAAATGGCGTGGAAACCTGGCCAGACACCAGAACCTCACATCTTCTGGGATTCAGATATCGCCAAATGGATCGAAGCTGCATCGAATTCTCTGGCCTCCCATCCAGATCCCACCCTCGAAAAAGCCGTTGATTCCACGATTGAACTGCTTGCCGGCGCCCAGCAGGACGACGGCTATCTCAATACCCATTTCACGCTGGTCGAGCCTGACAAGCGCTGGACAAACTTGCGAGATCAACACGAGCTGTATTGCGCCGGCCATCTCATTGAGGCTGCCGTCGCGCATACGTATGCAACCGGCTCGACAAAACTGCTGGGTGTTGTCACCCGCTATGTCGACCTGATTGACCGTGTGTTTGCAGATGATGGACCCTGCAGTGGCGGCTACCCAGGTCACGAGGAAATTGAACTCGCTTTGGTAAAGTTGGCTCGTCTTACGAACCAGACACGCTATCTTGAATTGGCGCAACGCTTTATTGATCGGCGCGGCCAGAAACCCTCATACTTCGCACTCGAAGAACGCGCGCGGACAGGCATGCAGTCAGATGACACATACGAATATCATCAGGCGCATCGACCCGTACGCGAGCAGGATGAAGCGGTCGGGCACGCAGTGCGAGCCATGTACCTTTATACCGCAATGGCTGACCTCGCAATCGCCACTCACGATCAGCGTCTGCGCGACGCATGCGAGACCCTGTGGAATGACGTGACGACACGCAAAATGTATGTCACGGGCGGGGTGGGGTCCGAACCAGCACTCGAATCCTTCGGGCCTGCCTATCATCTGCCGAACGAACACGGCTACGCCGAAACATGCGCAGCTATCGGCCTCGTTTTCTGGGCACAACGCATGGCGTACATGACCGGTCAAGCACGTTACATTGATGTTCTTGAGCGCGCACTGTACAACGGGGTGCTTTCCGGAGCCTCACTCGATGGCATGAGCTATTTCTACGATAATCCTCTTGAGTCCGATGGGACGCGTTCGCGCTCACCGTGGTTTGGGTGCGCATGTTGCCCGCCGAATTTCGCACGTCTGCTCACTTCGCTCGAACACTTTATTTACTCCATCGACGAGGGCGACTCTCCTGCCACTTCGACTGAAGATACCACGTGTCACACTGCTGACGATCACAAGGCTGAAGTGATGACCGTCAATCTCTATATCAGCAGTGAGGCATCGTGGCCTGTTGCAAACGGCGCCATGAAAATCCAGCAGACGAGCAACATGCCATGGGATGGCCACGTCAATCTCACTGTCAGTGCCAGTTCCCCGACAGAGCACATGCTGCGTTTACGAATTCCGCAATGGGCTTCGTCATTCACACTGGCCATCAATGGCGAGTCCGTTACCCCTGCGATGCGCGACGGGTACGCGTGCATCGAACGAACGTGGCACGACTCGACGCAGGTGGACCTTCGTCTTGCGATGGACACAACTCGCGTGTGGGCAAATCCCCGCGTAGGAGACTGCGCCGGCAAGGTGGCAATTGAACGTGGACCTCTGGTGTATTGCGCTGAAGAGATTGACAACGATGCACCCATACCATGCATTGCCATAGCCGATTGCTCTGACGCCGATACTTCTTTCAACAATGAGCTTGGTCTCTACGAGCTTCATCTTTCTGCCGCCGCGGCCACCTCCTCGGACAACGCGGCACTGTACTCGCATCACTCGCCGTCATTGACAAGCACTCGCGCAACATTGGTGCCGTACTACGCATGGAATAACCGCGGCCAGGGCGCAATGGCCGTATGGCTCCTGGATGCAGAAAGACTGCGGTAACAGCCTCAACATCCCATGCCGTCTCCGCCCACAACGCTCAGTTCCCCAAGAAAGAAACTACTGTGCGGAAGCGTCCGTGCGCCGGTCGGCTCGCAGTGCCAGCAGTTTCGCCAGTGACACTTCAGCAACGGAGTCAATGATGAGCAGTGAACCGAGGACACCGGCGACCTTGCTCCATCCGGATCGGGGTTTCGAGGTGCGGATCGCCGTTGCCACCAGCATCGCACCGGTTGCAGCTTCCACCGCTGCGCCGACGCGCACAATCCAGGGCTTTTCAAGCGCGGTCGAGTGGTAAGCCTCCCAGATGTTGTGGCCGGTTGCTTCCGGTTCCCGCAGCAGAATGTCAACGCTTCGACCAATTGCATTGGAAATTCCGCGCGCCATGTGAGGCTGCGTTCCCTCAACTGCTTCAGCCTCGCACCTGCCGAGCAGGAAGTCGGCGGCACTATCCGGCAGGCAAACTGCCGCCACGGCGGCTTTCACTGCCTCGTCACCGCTCTTTGTGGTGGCGTCAATGAGTGCGTCGGCGTCGGCACCGGGAATCATCGCGGCGATTTCTTTCATATTCGTGTTTTCGCCGACGAGCGCGTCGATTTCGTCGGTGCTTTTCCCGCTGACACCGCGTTTGCCGGGGACCATCAGGTATCGCATTGCCCAGTTGAAGGAAATGACATGTTCAAGATGGTCGTCAGTCACCAGGAATATCTGGAATTCGTCATCTGCCATAGACAGCGTGACCAGCGGCAAATCGCCGAAGTTCCAGCCCAAACGTTCCGGGGGCAGTTCGGCAAAGAGTGCGCGTGCATCGCCGGGCAGCTCGAGATCTGCAATATCGACACCTTCGAGTGCCGCCAACAGTGGGACGGACGATGCGGGAGTCCGTCCGATTTCGATAATGCGCGATTTCACTGCATCGAGCGGTTCGTTCATGTCGCCATTGAATTGTGCGCGCAGTTCGTCCTGGCTTAATGAGGCTGTTTCGTCGGCCGTATCTGGTGCGTCCTTGTCGGAAACGTCGTCGCCTGCCTCGTCCGCCCGCGCATCGTCGTGCGATCCGTCAACAACTTCATCCAGGTGGTCTGACTGGCCGGCGCCAAGTCGCACCTCAGCCTTGTAGGTGGCGGCAAGTTCGTCAGCGAGTTCCTGTTCGGTCGGTCCCGGTTTGAGGATCTCGGAGCGAGGTCCGATGGTGGCGAGCTTGCCATCATCGTTGGATGCCATGACAAAGCCCAGCAGCCGCGTGCTGCGGTCAAACCACTCCAGTCGCGCGACGATTCCTCTCTTGGACAAGTCTTCAGCGACTTCTTCAGGATTGAGTGTCTGGGCAATCATCATGCCGTCAATCCGATTCCACTGTTGCGTCATTGGATCCTCCCACGTTGATTTCACTACCAGTATCTCATCACGAGCAGACGTCTTGCGCCCCATTTTGAGCGGTCAGGCGCCGTTTTCTGCCTTTGCACAGCGAAAAGGCTCGGATGGTCACGCTCGACAGCGCGCCCATCCGAGCCTTCTTCACGTCAGTCACCGGCAAGGTGACCGTTCGCGGATGCTGTCAGTGACAGCGGCTCGCGAATGCTTACTTCATCTTGGTGCCGGTGGAGCCCAGACGCTCACATGCCTCGACAACGCGAGCAGCCATGCCAGCTTCAGCAGCCTTGCCCCATGAACGAGGATCGTACTGCTTCTTCACGCCGACCTCGCCGTCGATCTTCAGAACGCCTTCGACGTTCTGCATCATCCAGGCGGCAACGGGACGGGTGAATGCGTACTGCGTGTCGGTGTCGACATTCATCTTGATGACGCCGTTTTCGACAGCGGTGGCGATTTCCTCAGCGGTCGAACCGGATCCGCCGTGCATCACCAGGTCGAAGGGGCGGTTGCCAGCATCGAACTTCTTGCCCACAGCTTCCTGGATCTCTCCGAGGATCTCCGGGCGCAGCTTGACGAAACCAGGCTTGTACGCACCGTGGACGTTACCGAAGGTCAGCGCTGTGATGTAGCGGCCCTTTTCACCCAGACCCAGCGCCTCGACGGTCTTGATGCCGTCTTCAGGAGTGGTGTAGAGCTTTTCGTTGATCTCGCCCTTGATGCCGTCTTCTTCGCCGCCGACAACACCGATCTCAACTTCAAGAATGGTGTTGGACTTCTGCGACAGCTCCAGCAGTTCCTGAGCGATCTTCAGGTTCTCGTCCAACGGAACGGATGAGCCGTCCCACATGTGGGACTGGTAGAAGGGCAGACGTCCTGCCTTGACTTCTTCGGCTTCCAGTTCCATGAGCGGACGAATCCAGGAATCAATGTTCTGCTTGGCGCAGTGGTCAGTGTGCAGCGCGACGGTGACTGGGTAGTTCTTGGCAACCTCGCGTGCGTATGCAGCCATAGCGAGTGAGCCGGCAACGCGATCCTTGATCGTCGAGCCGGACCAGTATTCTGCGCCGCCCACAGAAACCTGGATGATGCCATCGGATTCTGCTTCCGCGAAGCCTCGCAGAGCTGCAGTCAGAGTTTGGGATGAGGTCACGTTGATCGCAGGGTAAGCAAACTTGCCCTTCTTGGCGCGATCGAACATTTCGTTGTAGACCTCAGGTGTTGCGATAGGCACAGGAGCCTCCTCTTTGAACGACAGTCGGTCAATCAGTATTATCTCATGTTTTGCTCGGCCGTGGAGGGGAGAAAGTCCCGTCCGACCATTGCACACTTATTGGCAGCAGGCCCAGCGCATGAGTGTTGACAATGGCCTCTAGCTCGTCGCCTTTGTTTGCACAACCCATGCCCACATAGCAATGGCAGCGGCATGACCCACATTCATCGACCGGGTCGACCCATACTGCGTGATGTGCAGGATCTGGGAACAAGCCCGCCGCATAGCTTCGCTCAGCCCGCCGCGTTCGGCACCAAAAACCAGGCATGCCCGCTCGGGGAGCACGGCCCCTTCGAGCGGGCGCGAGCCCTCCACATTGTCGATACCGATAAGCGTGATTCCCTGCTCGACGCACTGGCGAGCGAGTGCCTGACAGTCGTCAACATGCGCTACATCCAGGTAGCGATCAGTGACCATCGCGCCTCGACGATTCCACCGCTTACGCCCCACAATCCACACACGTCTGGCGCCAAGAGCGTTTGCGGTGCGCACAATCGAGCCGATATTGAAATCATGCTCGACGTTTTCAATCGCCACATGCAGCCCGGTGGAGCGCTGTGCCATGTCGGCACGGATGGCATCCATGGTCCAGTAACGGTACTGGTCTTCAACGTTTCGCGTATCGCCGTTCGCCAACAAGTCGGGGTCGAGTCGCTCGTCATCAGGCCATGAATTTGATCCCCCTGGCCACGGCCCTACCCCTGCAGGAGCGTTGGATGCTGTTGAACGATTCGTATCCTCCACGGCGACTAGGGTACACGGATAATGAGCACCTCGGTTTCACAGGTCGCCTTGACACTGCACTCCAGCTTGCCCCTCGCCTCGTCTTGCCACTTCTCGACCTGAATACCGCGCACCGCCATACACGCAGACACATGTCGCGACAGCATCTGCACCTTCTTGCCCCGCATCTGCCCACTAACGGTTGATCCTCGATACATTAGAGCCATGAACGAAAACCTCTACGACACGGTGCCGCTCTCGCAGATGCCACCGGCCACTGCCTGGCTGTCCGACATGGATGGCGTCCTGGTCAAGGAAAACCGCGCGCTTCCCGGCGCGCAGGAGTTCCTCGACGCATTGAAATCGCACAACATGCCGTTCCTGGTGCTGACGAATAATTCAACGTTCACGAACCGCGACCTGTCCGCCCGACTGGCTCGTTCCGGCCTGGACGTTCCGGAAGACCGTATCTGGACGTCTGCCAACGCGACCGCTGCGTTCCTGTCGCAGCAGTCCCCGCAATCATCGGCTTACATTATTGGCGAGGCCGGCCTGACCACTGCGCTGCACAATGCGGGCTACATCATGACCGACACGGATCCTGAATTCGTGATTCTGGGCGAAACACGCTCCTACGACTTCAACGCCCTGACTCGCGCGATCCGTTTGATCGAAAAAGGCGCGAAGTTCATCGCCACCAACCCCGATGCAACCGGGCCTTCCGACGAGGGCACCCTTCCGGCAACCGGCTCCATTGCCGCGATGATCGAGCGTGCAACAAACCGCTCGCCCTACTACGTAGGTAAACCGAACCCCATTATGATCCGGGCCGCGCTCAATAAAATCGGCGCACACTCCGAGACCGCGGCGATGGTCGGTGACCGTATGGATACCGATATTCAGGCCGGTGTGGAGGCCGGACTGCGCACACACCTCGTGCTCACTGGCTCAACCGATGAACACGAAATTCAGAATTTCCCGTACCGCCCGTTTGGTGTTCACCAAGGCATTGGCGATCTGGTCGAATTGGTCGAAGCCGGGCGCGGCTAAGCTCCGGCCAATCCGCGCGCGGTTGGGATCAATGCGCAGGCTACCCTCGTGAATCGACCTTCCGGTCGGCACTCACTGAGATCGAGGTAGAAACTAGTCGAGGTCGAGGTCGGCCAGTCCGAGGGCACTGAAATACGGCAGTCCTTCTGCTTCGATACGCTCTTTGGCGCCCGTGGCGCGATCCACAACAACGGCAACTGCCAGGACTTCTGCCCCGGCTTCACGCAGAGCATGGACAGCTTCGATCGGTGAGCCACCCGTGGTGGAGGTATCTTCCAGGACGATCACGCGCCTGCCCTGAACGTCTGGGCCTTCGATGCGGCGCTTCATGCCGTGGTCCTTGGCTGCTTTGCGCACCACGAATGCGTCCAGGTTCAGGCCGCGAGAGGCGGCTGCGTGCATCATGGCGGTGGCCACCGGGTCGGCGCCCATCGTCAGACCGCCCACCGCGTCGTAGTCTTCAGGGCCGAAACCAGCTTCTTCCAGCATGTCCAGCATGACGTGGCCGATCAGGGGACCCGCCTCGTGATGGAGGGTGGCTCGGCGCATATCGACGTAGAAATCAGATTCTTTGCCCGATGCCAGCGTGACGTGTTCGTGGATCACGGCGAGTTCACGTACCAGTTCGGCCAGGCGCGATTTATGGGAGTCATTAGTCATGGGGCAAGCCTACCGCGTGCAGTGCCGGCGCGGAGAGCTTGCCCCATGACATCACATTGGGCATTTCACCTGGGGAGTATTCGCGTGTAGTGAAGTACCCTGGCGCCTCGGTTGCCCGTTCCGTCTGGCGTTCCGCGGCGCCTGTGCCTCCTTTACTGTTTGACGCCACCTGCTGCCAGGCCGGCAACGATGCGGCGCTGGAAGATCAGCACCATGATGACCAGCGGCACGGTGACCACCACGCCGGCCGCCATCTGGGAGCCGAACGGCGTCTCAAACCCGGATACGCCACCGAACTGGGACACAATGACCGGAGCAGTCTTCATGTCCTGCTTGTTGACCATCGTCACGGCAATGAGGAACTCATTCCACGCATTGATAAAGACGATGATGGCAGTGGTGAAAATGCCAGGAGCGGCGATCGGAATGATGACTTTGCGGAAGGCCTGACCTGGCGTGCAGCCATCGACCATTGCGGCCTGTTCCAGTTCGCGCGGCATCTGCCTGAAGAAGCTGGTCAGATTCCACACGGCCAGCGGCAGTGCGAATGACAGGTCGGGCACAATCATCGACTGATAGGTGTTGATCCATTCCCACTGTGTAAACAGCTTGAGCAACGGCACCACGATGGCGACCAACGGGAACATCGACGAGGCGATGACAATGGTCAGTACCAACGTCTTGCCCGGGAACTCCAGTCGCGCCAGAGCGTACGCGGTGAACGTCGCGACCAGCAGTGCCAGAATCGTCGTCACGCCGGCAACGATCAGCGAGTTCAACAGTGACTGCGTGAACAGGCGGTCTGGCTTGAAGACCTCAACGTAGTTTTCCATGCTCACTTCGCGCGGCCACAGCGTCGTGTCGAAAATGTCGCGCGTGGGACGCAGTGAGGACACGATCATCCAGTAGAACGGAGCTAAACAGAACACCACGATCGCGATGATGCCGATCCATGAGGACGTGTCGAGCAGAGCCGCCTTGACACCTTTGCTTTTCATCGTGACACCTCCGCAGTCAATCCGGCCTGGGCAGGCGCGTCAGCTCCCCCGGTGGTGGACGAGGGTGGCCTTTGGACTTCTTTCGCTTCCTTCGAACGCTTGAAGAACGCGCTCAAACGCAGCTTCGAGCTCTTCTGCGACTGGCCGTCATCTTCAAACAGTTCTGCGCCGAGCAGCTTGATGAAGGCGAAGGATATGAGGAAGACGTAGAGGAACAGGATCACTGCGTACGCAGCACCTGACCCGTATCTCAGGTTTGTTGCCTCATCCTGAACCAGCATGGACAGCGTTTCGACAGATCCTTTACGCGGTCCGATCAGAATGTAGGGCAGGTCGAACATGCGCAGAGCATCAAGAGCGCGGAACAGGACTGCGACAACGAGTGCTGGTTTGACCAGTGGAAGCGTGATGGACAGGAAACGACGCCATGCGTTTGCACCGTCAATCTTGGCTGCCTCGTAGACTTCCTCGGGAATGATCTGCAGACCGGCCAGGGTTAGCAGTCCGATGAACGGCGCCGTCTTCCACGTGTCAGCGATGATGATGGCGAATTTGGCGGGCCATTCAGATGTCGCCCACAGGATCTGCGTATTGAGCAGAGCGTTCGCAGCTCCGTGCGCATCGAAGATCCACTTCCACAGCACGGCCGAGATGGCAGTGGGGATTGCCCATGGCACGAGGATTGCCGCACGGACGAACCCGCGCGCCTTGATGGCCTGGTGCATGATGAGCGCCATGATCACGCCGAGGACAGCTTCGATACTGACTGTGACAAACGCGAAGAATGTCGTGTTCCAGAACGCAGTCCAGAATCGTGCGCCGGTGTCTCCGGCGAAGATGTTGATGTAATTGTCCAGTCCAACGAATGGCTCGGTATCGTTGACGAATCCTGTTTCAGGATCGATTCCCTTGGCGCCGAACAGCGACTGATACAGAGCCGAAATCGTGGGGAACAAAATGACGATTGAAATAACGATGATGGTGGGCGAAACAAGCAACGCCGCCAAGCGACTTTGCTGTTTCTGCGACTCAGATTTTCCGCGACGTTGCGTCTTCTGAGTGGGTGCTTTCGCCATGAGTTCTTCCTCCTGGAAAGCGCGCTAAGGCTCCTGGTTGGGTGGCACAAGCCACCCAACCAGGAGCGGTGACAAACTTACTGCTGGCCAGCCGTGAGCTCGGTGAGCTTGGCGCTCAAATCCTTAAGGGCCTGTTCAGGCGTTGCCTGTCTCTGCAGAACAGGGAAGACGGCATCCTGAATCGCTGCCGACACGTCGCCATAGTTGACAACCTGCGGGCGCGGTGCAGCGCTCTCGATGGAGCCCTTCAGCGCCGGCAGATACGGGTACTGATCGATCAGTTCCGGATCCTCGTACAACGCGGTGTAGATCGGAGCCAGCGTCTGCTCGGTGAGCATGCGCTTTCCGATTTCCTCTGAAGTGAACCACTTGATGAAGTCGTACGCGGTCGCCTTGTTCTTGCAGAAGCTGGAGATGGCGACGTTGTGGCCGCCCAGTGAGGACACGCCTCCTTCAGGCTGATCTGCGGTCAAACCAGGCAGCGGAGCAACTCCGAACTTGTCGCCCAGCTTTTCCTTGGTCAGGGAGTACTGGTATGGCCAGTTGCGGTAGTAGACCAGGCGGTCGGCTTCGAATGCGGCGCGGCCTTCTTCTTCCTTGTAAGTCAAGGCTTCTTCAGGAATGAAGTTATCCTTGAAGGCATTTTCAAGCGTCTGCAGACCCTTGAGGGCTTCAGGCGAGTCGACGACTACTTCGCCCTCGGGGCTGACAATCTGTCCGCCGGCGGAGTGAATGGCTTCGTCAACGTTGACCGTCAGGCCTTCGTACTTGGCCATCTGTCCGCCATAGCACCCGATGTCTGAATGACCGTCGAGGCCGCGCACAGCTTCGCAGCCCTTCTTCATGTCATCCCACGTCTTGGGCGGATCGGTCACACCGGCCTGCTCAAGCAGATCCTTGCGGTAGTACAAAATGCCACCATCAGAGCCATGGGGCATGGCGTAGAGCTGGTCACGGTACAGGCCTGTCTGCCACACAGCCGGCAGAATCTTGTCCTTGGGAAAGTCTGCCTCGTTGAGCGGCTCAACCCAGCGGTGAGCAGCAAATTCGGCGACGTGGATGTTGTCCAGAGAAATAACGCAGTATGCATCTGATTGGGTCTGAGCGTTCTGAACCATCGAGTTGCGCTGCTGATCGGCTTCGGCCGACAACTCGATCATCTCAACCTTTTCGTTCGGGTGGTCCTTGTTCCAATCCTCCAACATGGGAGCCATCAGACCGGAGTTGTCTTTACCCTGCACATAGGTGATGGGGCCGCGCCCCTCGAATTCACCGGTTGCGCCACCACCAGAGGCACCTGAGTCCCCTGATGCCTGTCCGCCACCGCCACTGCTACATGCCGTCATCAGCACCATCGCAGCAGCGCCAGCTGCCAAGGCAATTCCTTTTCTGGTTGCCATTTTCGTTCACTCCTTCGTGTCAAAAACCTGAATTCGGTGGCCTCTCAGATCGAGCCGCCTCTCAGGTGCCGATCAACGATCGACGTTGCTTTTACTCTACAACGTTGTCTCCACAAAATGTATGCAATTGCAGCGCGTTACATTTGTTTACATTTGGTAACAATTTTGGCAAACTTGCCCGCACAACGCCCCGCGATGCTAGCAGCCCCGTCACGCTACATGTGCGGAACGGCGCGCATCACCTTACGCATCAACCACCGCGGAGTCAGCCGAGAGACCACATTCGCGCTCTTATACAGCGCAGTCGCCGTCACCAGCACCCGCCCGCGACGAACGGCCTCAAGAGCTTGCGAGACCACCGTTTCCGCATCCGACCAGATCCATCCCGGTGTGTCGGACACATCAACATCAGCTGCCTTGTGGAAGTTTGTGCGCGTCATGCCCGGTGATACAGCGGTGACAGTCACCCCGGTTCCTTCCAGTTCGAACGCCAATCCTTCGCTGAAGGCTTTCACCCACGCTTTGTGCGCGCTATAGGTACCCATCCCGGTCTCTGCAGCGATGGAGGAGATGTTGCAGATGGCGCCTACTCCTCGTCGGCGCATGGCACGACCAGCGTGGTACGACAGCACCATGACGGCTCGCACCATCACATCCAGGGCCTGCTCTTCCGTCTCCAGTTCGTTGTCGAGGAACTCCTCCCCCAGACCCATCCCTGCGTTATTGACCAGCAGGCCCACCGGTGCACATCCAGATTCATCATCAGGCTGAACGTCGAGACGCTCGGCAACCCGCTGTACGTCCCCGGCTTGCGACAGGTCAGCTGCGATCACCTCGGTCGTGATGTTCGCGATCTGCTCCAGACGATTGGACAGGTCATCGAGTTTTTCCTGCGTGCGGGCAACCAGAACCAGATCATGTCCCGCCTCGGCAAGTTGCCAGCAGAATTCTTCTCCCAGACCTGATGTTGCTCCCGTGACTAAAGCTGTACCCATAACCTCATCGTAAGGTCGCCAGCGCGTGCATGCTCGCTCAGTGACCAGCATGCGCCGACGGATCCGTGCTCGCTCAACGCGTAGCCTGCGCCGGTAGGGTGGAGGCATGAGGATTGGAACGTGGAACATTAACTCAGCCCGTACCCGCGTCGACCGCGTCATCGAGTGCTGCGCGCGGTGGAATCTGGACGTACTGGCAATGCAGGAGATCAAATGCAAGCCGGATCAGTTCCCGATTGACGCGTTCACCGATGCCGGCTACCGCGTGGAGGTTCACGGACTCAACCAGTGGAATGGCGTGGCGATCGCTTCCAGGCTTCCCATTCTCAGCGTATCCCGCGACTTTCCGGGAGCACCCACATGGGGAGATCCTGCGCGCGTCGAAGCGCGTGCCCTGCGAGTGCGGATCGACGATGGAACGCCTGAAGGACTGGATGTGTGGAGTCTGTATGTTCCGAACGGCCGCGAGATTGACCACCCGCACTACCAGTACAAACTCCAGTGGCTCGCCGCACTGCGCGCTGCCGTTTCACCTTACGTTGCAGGCGATTCCAGCGGGGTATCCAAGGGTGATGCCCCGGGTGAGGATACACTGGCCGAGGGCGGCGCTGTCCCACCTGCAACGGCATCGGATGAGGGCGGCTCACCGAGCGCACTGCTGGTGGGCGACTGGAATGTGGCACCGCGCGATGAGGACGTGTGGGATATCGACTTCTTCGACGGCCGCACCCACGTCACACAGCCAGAGCGTTCCGCCTTTGAGGCTTTTGAAGCCGATGGATGGGTGGAAGCGACTCGTCCTCGCGTCACGAACTACACGTACTGGGACTACCAGCAGCTGCGTTTCCCTCGTAACGAAGGAATGCGCATTGACTTCATGTATGCGACGCCTGCACTTGACGCCCGCATCACGCAGGCGTGGATTGATCGCGATGAACGCAAAGGCAAGGGAGCCTCTGACCACGTGCCGGTCATCGTTGAGATCGCACATTAGGGTCCCTCTGCCCGAGGTGGCCGCACGACGCATACTCTCGATGTGTGGAGCGCAGACAAATGGGCCGGCAGCAGAGCGTTATCGGAGGCTGTCGCCAGCAGGGCACCGTTGCAAGGCGTCGCCAGCAGTGCCCTTATGCGAAGCGCTCAAGAATCTGATCATTGAGCAGGCACCAATTCTTCTTGTGCCAACTGCCAAACTTCTCTGTGCCGACGAATACAGCCGCCAGGTCTCGACCACGGTCAACCCAGATGAACGAGCCGGACACTCCGAAGTGCCCAAACGTGGCGGGGTCGGCATGCTGAGATGTCCAATGCGGCGATTTGTGGCCGCGGATCTCCACGCCCAGCCCCCAGGGGCACGGGCGGTGCTTACGGTATCCAGGCACGAAGCCATCCAGATCAGGGAACTGCACTGACACGGATTGTTGATCAAGGTCCTCGCTGATCAGCGTGGGAGCGAGGAGCTCCTGAGCCAGAGCAATCAGATCAGCCGCACTTCCAACCGCGGAATAAGCAGGAGATCCGGGCGCATCTGCTGTTGTCATTCCCAGCGGCTCCAGGACACTCAGCTCGATCCAGCGACTGAGTTCTTCACCTGTGGCCTCGCTTGTTGCCTCCCCTAAGATGTCGAAGCCTGCGTTGGAATAGATCCGCTCCGTTTCTGGGGGCACCTGCGCCTCGCGCGAGTCGGCTGCAATTCCGGAGGCGTGAGCCAGCAGGTGACGCACGGTAGATCCTGTCGGCCCCAGCGGATCATCAAGGTTCATCAGGTGCTGGTCAATTGCCACAAGGATGGCGCGTGAGGCGATGACTTTCGTGACCGATGCCAGAGGGTAGACCACTGACTCATCGCCTTGCACATACAGCGTGCGGTCGCTGCGCACCACTGCGAGCGCGTGTCCGAACGGGACGGGGTACAGATCCATGTCAGCCACTATGCCTCCAGGTTACGAACTGAGAGTCCCTGCCACTCGCAGGAAACGTGCATAAACGTCACCGACTTCTTCAGGGATCGCCTGGCCCACTTTCAGTGTTGTGTCCGAATCCAGTCCGAGGAGTCGGTGGGTCTGTGCCAGGAAGATAGCCACTGTTTGGCGCCCCGCCTGCTCATCGTCGGAGTAGCGGGCCTGCAGAGACAGGCCGAACCATATCTGCATAAGGGTTTTCGCCAGGAACGCCGGACTGAGATCGGTCTTGGCAATGCCCTCAGATGCCAAGCGGGTCACCTCGTCGCGCAGGAAATCGTGGATCGCATAGATCCTCGCGACGAAGTGATCGTGAACAGGGTGCGTCGTTGATGCTGCTTCGACTGCAAGAATGCACTCCAGGTCAATAATCATCGAGACATCCGGGTTGTTCGCCAATCTCATCATGGCGATCGCAAAGTCGAACAGCGTTTCGGGAATGACGCGCGCCTGAACGGTCCGGCCATTTTCGGCGTCTTCCACGAAATCAACCAGCCCCGCTCGTTCCTCCATGCGGTTGATCACAGAACCCAGCAGCGCTTCTTTTGATGGGAAGTGGTAGATGACCGCAGGATGGGATATTCCCACTTCACGACCGATGTCACGCAATGATATGCCGGCGAAGCCACGGCGCGAGATGAGCGACATCGCCGCGTTCAGGATAGATTCGCGGGTGGCCAGGCCAGTCGAGTATGAACCGCGATTCTTGCGCCCTGTCGTCACGATTGCCACCTCAACATGTCTTTGAACCGGTGCTTTGAATGCGCCACGGATAGATCCGTCCCCAGTCTATCTGCAACTCGGCATCAAACTGAGCCGCCCTCGCCAAACTAGACGAAGGCGGCACCAGTGATCACCCCACCAATTATTCACTTGCGATTTTACCTGTCAGGAACGGCGGGTGCAGGATTTCCCGACGCTTACTCGGCGCTGTCGTCCGGCGTGTATTCGCTTTGCTCGGCGCTGTGGTCCGGCGAATGATCGCCATACTCGTCGCCATCAGGCTCGGATGGCCTGACGCGCTGCATCGTCAGGGATCTGAGATCCTCGCTGACATCCACGCGCACTTCGTCACCGTCATGCACCTGGCCGGACAGAATCATCGTGGCCAGTCGGTCCCCCACCTCGCGCTGAACAGTGCGACGCAACGGACGGGCACCATAGGCCGGATCGTATCCTGCACGAGTCAGCCATCGGCGTGCCGGTTCGGTCACCGTCAGCGCGATGCGCCGGTCAGCCAGTCGACGGGCAAGCGCCGCAACCTGAAGGTCCGCGATCTGCGCCAGCTCTTCACTGGTGAGCGGTTCAAACATGAGGACCTCATCAAGACGGTTGAGGAACTCAGGTTTAAATGCCATCCGCACCTGCTGCATGACCGCGTCATGGCGTTCCTGCTGTGACAGCGCGCTATCGGCCAGGAACTGTGAGCCCAGGTTCGATGTCAGAATAAGGATCGTGTTGCGGAAGTCAACCGTGCGTCCCTGTCCGTCGGTCAGTCGCCCGTCGTCCAGGACCTGCAACAGGATGTTGAAGATCTCAGGATCGGCCTTCTCGACCTCGTCCAACAGAATGACGCAGTACGGGCGGCGGCGAACAGCCTCGGTGAGCTGACCACCTTCCTCGTATCCGACATATCCGGGCGGAGATCCGACCAGGCGGGCAACCGAATGCTTCTCGGAATACTCACTCATGTCGATTCGCACCATGGCGCGCTCATCGTCGAAGAGGAAGTCCGCCAGCGAGCGTGCCAGCTCGGTCTTACCGACACCAGTGGGTCCGAGGAACAGGAATGATCCATCGGGACGGTTCGGGTCAGACAGCCCGGCGCGCGAACGACGCACCGCATCGGCTACGGCGCGAACAGCCTTCTTCTGACCGATCAGTCGCTTGCCGATCACGTCTTCCATCTCAAGCAGTTTCTCGGTTTCCCCCTGGAGCAGGCGCCCCACAGGAATTCCGGTCCATGACTCGACGACTTCCGCGATGGTGGTGGCATCGACTTTCTCCGCGATCATCGGCTCAGGCGCGCTGCCGTCTGCCGCGTCACGTTCGGCCTCCGACTCGGCTTGCTCGATCTGGTGTTCGACAGCGGGGATCTCGCCGTTTTGCAAGCGACCGGCTTCCTCCCATTTGTTCTGGCGGATCGCCAGCTCCAGTTGAGTGCGCAGGTCATCGAGCGTGACACGCAGGTCACCGACCTTGTTGTGTCCGGCCTTTTCAGCCTCCCACCGGCTGGTCAGCGCGTTGAGTTCTTCCTGCCGGTCAGCCAGGTCCTTGCGCAGCTTCACCAGGCGTTCCTGCGTGGCAGCATCCCCCTGATCGGGGTCGGACTCGGCAAGGTAGGATTCCTCCATGCGCAGCCTGTCCACCTGGCGACGCAGCTGATCAATTTCCACGGGGCTGGAATCCAGTTCCATACGCAGCCTGGATGCGGCCTCGTCAATCAGGTCAATCGCCTTGTCGGGTAGTTGCCTCCCGGTAATGTAGCGGTCGGACAGTTGCGCAGCAGCGACGAGGGCACCGTCGGAAATCGTGACTTTGTGGTGTGCTTCGTACTTGGGTGCAATGCCGCGCAGAACGGCGATGGTGTCCTCCACTGACGGCTCCCCGATAAAGACCTGCTGGAAACGGCGTTCCAGCGCAGGGTCCTTTTCGATGTTTTCGCGGTACTCGTCCAGTGTGGTGGCACCCACCATCCGCAGCTCGCCGCGCGCCAGCATGGGTTTGAGCATGTTGCCCGCATCCATTGATCCTTCAGCGGCACCGGCGCCAACAACTGTGTGCAGCTCATCAATGAAAGTGATGATCTGCCCGTCCGAACGTGCGATTTCGTTGAGAACGGCTTTGAATCGCTCCTCGAAGTCGCCACGATACTTGGCACCTGCCACCATCGATGAGATGTCCAGTGACACGACTCGTTTGTCTTTGAGCGAGTCGGGCACGTCACCGGCAACAATTCGTTGCGCCAAGCCTTCGACCACAGCGGTCTTGCCAACACCGGGTTCACCGATCAGCACAGGGTTATTCTTCGTGCGTCGTGACAGGACCTGAATGATGCGGCGGATCTCGTTGTCACGGCCGATGACCGGGTCGAGTTTTCCTTCACGCGCCACCTGCGTCAGGTCGCGACCGTATTTCTCGAGTGCTTCAAATGACCCTTCGGGGTTGGCCGACGTGATCGGGTCAGGGCGCAGCTGCGAAAGTGCACGGGTCAGCGCTTCTTCCGTCGCCCCCTGATCGGTCAGGATCTTTCCTGCATCCGTGCCCGAGGCTGCGAGCGCGATGAGCAGGTGTTCGGTTGACGTGTACTGGTCCCCACCCTCTTTCGCCCTGCGCTGCGCGTCGGTGATGACGGTGAGCAGCGTGCGGGATGTGGCGGGCTGAGTGGTCGTGGCACCTTGTGTGGAGGGCAGTTTCACCAAAGCGCTGCGGGTGCGTGCGCCCACGACCTTCCGGTCTGCTCCAACGCTTGCCAGCAGGGACAGGGCAATACCCTCGTTTTGTTCGAGCAGTGCGCCCAGCAGATGCAGGGGCTCGACCTGCGGATTGGATGCGGCTGCCGCTGACTGCAGCGCCGATCCGATGGCTTCCTGAGCCTTCGTTGTGAACTCTTCGCTCACGTGTACCTCCTAAAGTGTTGCCCCTCAGCCACCTTCCGGACCGTTAGTTTTCGGTCGACGAGGGAGTCTGACGGGCTTCGTTGTCTGATCTACTCATTACAACGACACACGCCTTGAGTCTATTCCACTCAACTTTGTGATTCAGGAGTTCAGTTGCCGACCTCACTGTGCACAGCCTGCAGGCGTTCTTCGCGCAGGCGCTGCACGCCGGGAACAGCCAGTTCAGACAGGTCTGTCATCGCTATTCCCATTGCCTGGCTCAGCAGGTAGTCAGCCAGCTGCGGGTTGCGCGCCAGGACGGGGCCGTGCATATAGGTGGCGATGATAGATCCCTGGTGGACACCGTCGCATGCTCCGTCGCCAGTATTGACGCCGTTGCCCGTTCCGCGGATGACGGTTCCCAGTGGCGTGGCATCCGGTCCGCATGTTGTGGCACCGCCATGATTTTCAAATCCTGTGAGCAGGTCGGTCAGCCCGTCGATTTGGGGAGTGGTGAGAATCTCACCGATAGTTCTGCTGCCCTGAGGCGCGGTGGTGACGTCCAGGAATCCCAAACCGGGCACGCGCACTGCGTTAGCATCCTCGTACCATTGGCCCAGCACCTGCAGGGAGGCGCAGATCGCCAGAATGGGGGCACCCCGCTCAACAGCGCGTTTCAGCCCGGTGCCGTCACTCATTTTTCGAGCGGCGAGAGCCTGGGCGGTGTCCTCTCCCCCACCCAGGGTGTACAGGTCAAGGTCTTCAGGCACGCATGTGTCCAGGTCGACGCTGATGATGTCAGCATCAATTCCGCGCCTGCGTGCGCGTTCGCACAGCACCACCGCGTTGCCGGTATCGCCGTACGTGCCCAGTACTTCGGGGTAGAGCACACCGATCCGCAAGGTTGATTCACTCATCGCGTCCTCCCTCGGCCGTCGTCTGCGTGCCCTGCGTACCAGCGTGGCGTTCTTTTTCGCGCCGGTCAATTTCACGTTTCGTGTCACGAAATGACGTGTAGTTTGCCAGGAATTCGATGCGTCCTTCAGCACAGCGCGTCAATGCCTCGATCGTGTCGGGTACGCACTCGCAATGGATACCTGCATATTCGAGGCGCACAGCCAGATCCGCCGCGCGTTCCCCCGACGCCACGACGCGTTCGGCGCACGGATACTGTTGAAGCACTGAAAAGTCCACGTCCCACAGCCACGACAGGTCTTCGCCATCAGGGATCTGCCCGTTCACCGCGATGACCAGTCCGTTCGCAGTGGCATCCACCATCGTCATGGCTTCCTGCCACCCGGCCGGGTTCTTCGCCAGCATCATACGCACGCGGCGACCATTGACCTCGTGAGTGGAATACCTCCCTGCTACTTCTCTGACCTCACCGATCGCCCGACTCGCGTCGTCAATGTCGACGCCCACTTGATGCGCAGCCACGATCGCGTGCGCCGCGTTGCCGAGGTTCGCTGCTCCAGGCAAATTCAGTTTCACGTCGGTGGCGTGGCCCTCGCGCGAACGAAGTGTCGCCTGGCCGGACGCCTCGACCTTTTCCAGCCACCAGTCAGGTTCGGGACGCCGATAGGGGTGGTCTGCCCCGACTACATGCCAATCATCGCCTTGACGCACGAGCCTGCCGCCGCGGGGAAATCCTGCTGAGTCCGCCCCCCACGTGGTACCGGCTGCCACCCAGATCACCGACTTCGCATTCCATGCGGCTGAAGCGATCAGGGGATCATCACAGTTCGCAACAATGGTTGCATCGGGGTGGGCGTTGACTGCCTGACGCAGCCGCCGCTCCACTGTGCCGATTTCACCGACACGATCCAGCTGGTCGCGTGACAAGTTGAGCAGCACCATCACTGCAGGGTTGACCTGTCCGGCAACGATCGGCAGGTGCATTTCATCGACTTCCAGAGCGGCGAATTGTGCGCGAGGCGCCATCATGAACGCACTGACAATGCCGGGCGGCATGTTGTCGCCGTTCACGTTCGAGGCAACCTGCCCGCGTGTGGACAGCGCTGCGCGAATCATTCGCGTCGTCGTGGATTTACCGTTCGTGCCGGTGACTGTGACGCAACGGCACCCTCGGGACACTTCCGAAAGAACGTTTGGAGCCAGTGCGAGGGCGACTCTCCCACCGATCATTCCGCCTGAGCCTCGCCCCAGAGCACGAGAGGCGGTGCGAGCCAGGGATCCGAATCCCGTTGCCACGCGGGAGCGAAGAGATCGCGACGAGTTCGACGATGGTCGGGTCGAATCATGAGGCACTGTCATGAGGTCACATTAGCGCGACGAAGGCCCGCACCTCCACTTTCAGCTGGTGTGGTGCGGACCTTGAAAAAGCACATGCGCTTCCATGTCGATATGGTGGGGCATATCGCTGAGATCTCGCCTCGTGGGGCGCATCGGTCGGGTCCTAGCCGTCCCGAGAGGCGTAGAGGTTGAGCCTAGCCGTCGCGACGCGCTTGCCAGTCATTCATCCAGAAACTCACCAGGTCCATCAGCTGAGTCGGCACCCATCTGACCAGTGCTCCACCGTGGAACGTCAGTTCAGTCCCTGTTGAGGCGCCTGTGTCCACCGGCGTGTCAGCACCTCGCCGGGCCGAACCCGGACGCTCGCCACGACGCAGTGAAGAGACTTCACCTGTCGGCGAGGCGGCAAAGACACGGTCGCGTCGCCGCCTGATTTCATCGAGCTGATGTTCGAGCGCGTCACGTTCGCCTTCAAGCTGTTCGAGTGTCCGCTCCAGGTCGAGGATTCTGCGAATTCCCACCAGATTAATGCCCTCTTCCTGAGACATGGCCTGGACGGCGCGCAGACGTTGGATGTCACGGTGCGTGTAGCGCCGCCCTCGTCCCTTGGTGCGGGCAGGCGTCACCAGGCCCAGGCGGTCATACTGCCGAAGCGTCTGCGGATGCATGCCTGCCAGTTCTGCCGCCACAGAAATCACGAACGTCGTTTGCGAGTGAGAAGGCAGCATGTCTTACGCCTCCGCCCGCTTTGCAAGGTCAGCGCGCGGATCCCAGTCACCCAGCGACGCGCTGAAGGCTTCGAGCGCCTCGCGCTGCTGTTTCGTGAGCTTCGTGGGGACAGCGACCTGGACCTCCACCAGCAGGTCACCACGACGCTTCCCGTTGGGCGCTCCACGGTGGCGCAGCCTCAACACAGCGCCTGACTGCGTGCCTGCAGGGATCTTCATGGCGACATGTGATCCGTCAGGAAGGGGCACGCTGACTTTGGCACCCAGCGCTGCCTCCGACATAGTCACCGGCAGCTGCATCCGCAGGTTGTCACCGTCGCGCGAATAAACAGGGTGCCTGGCCACGTTGATCGTGACGATCAGGTCACCGTTCTTCCCGCCATTTGAGCCGGGACGCCCCTTGCCGCGCAGACGGATCTTCTGACCGTCCTTCACGCCAGCAGGGATGCGCACCGTCATCGAATGGCCGTCAACGGTCATCCGCACGGTGGTGTCTTCCATGGACTGGCGGAACGTCAGTGTGGTGGAGGCACGCAGGTCGTTTCCGCGTTGCGGTCGAGGACCGCCAAAGCCTGCTCCGGGCGCTCCCTGACCGAATGCACCCGACCCGTACGGGCCAGATTGTCCACCGCCACCGCCAAACAGGTTCGAGAACATATCCTCAAAGCCTGCTCCGCCGCCACCCTGAGTGCTGTAGCGCACTCGGGTCTGGCCGCCCGGCCCACCGCCGCCGCCGAACAGGTTGGAGAACAGGTCTTCAAAGCCTGCTCCGCCTGCCGCGCCGCCGGGGCCTGCCTGGAATCGTGCCCCGCCACCTGCCATTGAACGCAGCGCATCGTATTGTTTGCGCTGTTCAGGATCTGACAGGACGGCGTAGGCTTCACCGATTTCCTTGAAACGCTCTTCGGCTTTCGCATCTCCAGGATTCTGATCGGGGTGCCACTTTCGGGCAAGCTTGCGGTAGGCCTTCTTAATGGCTGCCGCGTCGGCGTCTTTCCCGACTCCCAGAGTCTTGTAGAAATCTTTTTCCAACCAATCTTGTCCGCTCATGTCACCTCATCTCCCGGTTGTCTGCCTGTGAGCAGTTCGTTTTCTCGTGGGCATCGGTTAATGCCCGTCCTTGTACGTGTCACTGTGGGTTGTGAACCATCACTTTCGTGGGGCGCAGAACCTTCTCACCCATGCGGTATCCGGGCTGCAGAACCTGGCCGATCACAGGGTGGTCGACATCCTCACTGGCTTGTGCCATCAGCGCCTCGTGCAGCGAGGGGTCGAAGTCGTCCCCTTCCACGCCGTAGCGTTCCATCGCGAACTGACTCTTGAGAACTTCTTCAAGTTTGTTAGCGATCGCTGCGAAAGGTCCGTCTTCGAGGTCGCCGTGCTGACGCGCTGCGTGAATATCATCGAGGACGGAAATCAGCGCTTCTGCCACTTCCTGCTGACCGCTCACGCGGTGGGCGGATGCAGCTTCCTTGGAACGGCGCACGTAGTTGCCGTACTCCTGGTTCAGGTTGTACAGGTCGGCGCGTGCCCGAGCCAGGTCGTCATCCAGCTCTCCGATTCGTGCCATTGCCTTGGCCAGCTCGGTATCTTCGACATCATCCTCAAATGCGGACATATCGTCGGTACTTGCTGGCGCAGCATTGGCGCCATCAGCCAATTCGCTGTTTGCATCGTCTGCGCAGACATCGGAGGTGCCGTCAGATTCATTGGACGTGGTGCCATCGCGAGGGGCGGTCGAAGCTGAATCGTCTGCATCTGAGTTTTCGCGTGCTGAGCCTGCTGGTTCAGACGCATCACCTGTGTGCGACGCATCGGCCTCACGGGCGGCAGCGCCATGCTGTGAGGCGCTGCCGGTGCCGTTGCCCTCGGCGTGTGCATCTGACTGTTTGCCGGATGCACACGCGTTCTGGTCGGTGGGACCCGATGGCGACACGCGCGGATCAGACTCGGAGGGCCCGGTCTGGCTCTTGTCGTTCATCGGTGTCTCACTCACTTGTCGTCGTCCTCCTCATCAACGATTTCAGCGTCAATGACGTCGTCATCGCTCGATGATGCATCTGCCTGGCCGGCGCCGGCTTGCGGACCGTCTGCCTGAGCCTGGGCCTGGTCACCCTCGGCCTGCTGCGCGGCGTAGATTTCCTGACCGATCTTCAGTGATGATTCGTCGAGCTTGGTCATAGCCGACTTCACTGCTTCAATGTCGTCACCCTCGAGCGCCTTCTTGACCGCGTCGATATCCGTCTGGACCTCGTTGCGCGTACCTTCTGACACCTTGTCGCCGTCATCCTTGAGGAATTTCTCGGTCATGTAGACCTTCTGCTCGGCCGTGTTGCGTGTTTCAGCTTCCTCACGACGCTTCTTGTCATCGGCGGCGTGCGCTTCAGCTTCCTTCACCATGCGGTCGATCTCATCCTTAGGCAGGGCAGATCCACCGGTAATGGTCACCGACTGTTCCTTGCCTGTGCCACGATCCTTTGCGGAGACGTGCACGATGCCGTTGGCGTCGATGTCGAAGGTGACCTCGATCTGCGGCTTGCCGCGAGGTGCCGGGGCGATGCCGCCCAGTTCGAAGGTTCCCAGCAGCTTGTTGTCGCGGGCGAACTCGCGCTCACCCTGGTAGACCTGAACCAGCACGGATGTCTGGCCGTCTTCCGCTGTGGAGAACAGCTCCGAGGACTTCGTCGGGATCGCGGTGTTACGTTCGATCAGCTTGGTCATGAACCCGCCCTTGGTTTCAATGCCGAGGGACAGCGGGGTCACGTCGATGAGCAGAACGTCCTTACGGTCGCCCTGGATGACGCCGGCCTGCAGGGCTGCGCCGATTGCCACAACTTCGTCGGGGTTGACACCCTTGTTCGGTTCGCGACCGTCGGTCAGCTTGCGGACCTCTTCAGCCACTGCCGGCATACGGGTGGAGCCACCGACCAGCACAACGTGGTCAATGTCGGAGACCTGGATACCTGCGTCACGAATCACGTCGTGGAACGGCTGCTTCGTGCGGTCAAGCAGATCAGAGGTCATTTCCTCGAACTTGGCGCGCGAAAGCGATTCGTTCAGGTGGATAGGACCGTCAGCCGTCATCGACAGGTACTGCAGTGAAATGTTCGTGGTCGAGGCCGAGGACAGCTCCTTCTTGGCCTGCTCGGCTGCTTCCTTGAGGCGCTGCAGCGCGACGGTATCCTTCGACAGGTCAGCGCCTGACTTGGACTTGACTTGCTGGATGAGCCAGTCAACGATGCGCTGATCCCAGTCGTCACCACCGAGCTTGTTGTCACCGGCAGTTGCACGCACCTGAATGGTGGAGAAGCCGTCATCATCCTTGCCGATTTCCAGCAGGGACACGTCGAACGTGCCACCGCCAAGGTCGAAGACCAGAATCAGTTCATCTTCCTTGCCTTTTTCCAGGCCATACGCCAGAGCTGCTGCGGTTGGCTCGTTGACGATGCGCTGAACGTTCAGTCCGGCGATCTGGCCGGCTTCCTTCGTGGCCTGACGCTGCGCATCAGAGAAGTATGCGGGGACGGTGATGACCGCATCGGTCACCGGTTCACCGAGGTATTCTTCCGCGTCATGCTTGAGTTTGCCGAGGATACGCGCGGAGATTTCCTGCGCGGTGTAATCCTTATCGTCGATGGACACTTTCCAGTCGGTGCCCATGTGGCGCTTGACTGACGAGATGGTGCGGTCAACGTTTGTGACGGCCTGCCGCTTGGCCAGTTCTCCGACGAGGACTTCGCCGGTGCTTGAAAATGCGACGACCGAGGGAGTGGTGCGCGCGCCTTCGGCGTTGGCAATAATGGTGGGCTCGCCACCTTCCAACACCGCAATAGCGGAGTTCGTTGTTCCCAAGTCAATGCCAATTGCTCGTGCCATTGAATCTATCCTTCCAAGTTGAGTCTGTTGCACTCAAGTTTAGAGGGAGGATGACGTCATGGCAAGTCCTACGTCCTCAAACTTGAGTCTAATATGCTCAACTTCATCGCGGTGAGGCTTATTCCCTCGTCACATGTGAGCAAGCCGACACAGCCTCCGGACACATCACCTTGCGATCGGGCACCCTCGCAGGCACCGTGACACAATTCCCCTATGCAATGTGGGTATTTCGAGGCCGGGCTGTGCCATTCGTGCACCCTGCTACCCACACCGTACGAACGTCAACTTGCAGACAAGGATGCGAAGGTTCGTCGCGCCCTCACCGAATTCGGCACGCCCGATCTGCAGTGGCTGGCACCTGCTGCATCGCATCAGAAGGATTTTCGCTCCAAGGTAAAACTCGTGGCGGGAGGGACACCCTCGGACATGCGGCTGGGAATACTGGGGGCGGATTTGAACGTGCAGGACCTGCGAGACTGCCCGATCGTCGTGCCTGCAATCCGCGATCAGCTCCCCCGACTTGCCCGTTTGATCGAGCGCATGCGCATCGAACCGTACAGCGTCAAACGGCGTCGAGGCGACCTTAAGTACGTCATCGTGACGGCAGGCGATGACAGACAACTAATGGTGCGCTTCGTGTTGCGCTCGCGCCGCCACATGTCGACTCTGCGCACTCATCTTGATGCAATCAGACAGGCGGTGCCGACCATTCGAGTGGTGACGGCCAACATTCATCCCACGCACGCAGCATTGGTCGAAGGGCCGGATGAGTACGTCCTCACCGACGAGGTAACACTGCCGATGACGGTTGGACGGACGCGACTGCAGGTTGGGCCGCGCTCCTTCACTCAGACCAACACGCGGGTGGCTTCAGCACTGTACATGCAGGTGGCGAGCTGGCTGACGGATGTAGATGCTCGCAGCGTGTGGGATCTGTATTGCGGCGTGGGCGGGTTTGCGTTAAATGCTGCAGCCGGGGGTGTCCAGGATGTGACGGGCGTGGAGATTTCCGGCGATGCTGTCGAGGCTGCGAAGAGCGCTGCGCAGCACCTGGAGGTGGCAGGCATGCGTGCGCGCACGCGTTTCATTGCGGCGGATGCGACCAAGTGGGCGCAAGAGCAGTCCGAACGCACGGTTCCAGATGCTATCGTGGTCAACCCTCCCCGACGCGGGCTGGGTGAGGAGCTTGCGACGTGGCTCAACGGGTGCGGAGCGCACCACATCGTGTACTCGTCATGTAATCCGGCAACACTGGTTGAGGATCTTGCGAGCATGCCGTCGTATCAAGTGAGTCTGGGACGCATTTTTGACATGTTCGCGCACACCCGTCATGTCGAGTGTGCGGTTTTGCTTGAAAGATGTTAAGAGCGAAAGTTTGCTCGATATACGATAAGGGAACGGGCCTGCTTGAAACACGTTTGACTGCTCAATTCTGCTCGATAGGAGCGCGGACGCCTCCTGAGATACACACAATCCCACAAGGAGCGATACGACTTCCCCATCCACATGAGCCGACGCGCATTTATCATTTTGTTACCGACGGCCTGATTCGCGCTGGATACAATGAAAACACCAGTGAGATTAGCGGCTTTGTGAGAACTTCATGTCATGCTCTTTCAGGTTCATACGTGAGGTCGTTCAGCTCCTCGATCCCCGCGTCCACGAAACGAGGCGTCACGATGAAGGCGTTGTATCAGAAAAGTGAAATGACGTTCGCAATCGTCATGATTGTCCTCTACGTCGGTGGGACCCTCGTTGCGCAGCAAGTCACCGATCAGATCGGGGTCACAGCGCTGATCCCGGCGATCTTCCATATCGCACTTGTCGCAATTCTTGCGTACTGGATTATCTCCAATGGCCTGGCGAGAAAGTACGGGCTCATCAAACCGCCCTACCCCTCAAGTAAAGCCTGGTTCTTCATTCCCCTGCTGATCGTTGCCACAAGCGGACTGATCACGGGTTTCCACTTCATGTACAGCCCTGCGCCAACTCTTTTCCTGATCATCAGCATGCTGTGCACCGGCTTTTTGGAAGAAGTCATTTTCAGAGGATTCCTTTTCCTGGCAATGGCGAAAAGCAATTTGATGGCAGCGATTGTCGTATCGTCGTTGACGTTCGGACTGGGGCATATCGTCAACCTGCTCAATGGCGCGCCACTGATGAATACGCTCATGCAGATCATTTTTGCGATCGCCGTCGGCTTCACCCTTGTATTGCTGTTCTACAACGGTAAGAGTCTGATTCCGTGCGTCATCTTCCACAGCCTGAATAATTCTCTGGCCGTCATCGAAAAGACGAGCGCCGATGCTGCTTCCTCCTTGTCGATGACTGAGACAGCTTTTAACGCAGCGCTTGTGTCGTTCTGCGTTGTGCTCTTGGTGGTGTACTGCATCTTCTGTCTGAAGAACCTGCGTGTACACCAGGATCAGGGCGTACACGAAGAACCGAGCATCGCCCAGTAGAAGGGCCGCTTCGCATCTCTGATTGCTGCATATCGCCCACAGTCATCACGTATGCGGCGGATTACCGACACCTGCCCGAGCGTCACGCGCACGCATCGGTGGCTGATCGTGTCACAATGCTAGGGAGATTGCGCAACCCACAGGAGGCCTCATGGCGATCGAACGCGTCGATGATTTTTCGCCCGAACTGACCGAAGCAATGAAGCTGCTCATCCCTCAGCTATCCCGCTCATCAGCACCGATGGAAGAAGGCGCCATCCGCGACTTTATTGCCCAGCCCGGTGTCCACCTGTTTATCTACCGCACCGATGAGGCAACCGGCGATTTAGCCGCCGGTCAGATCGCCGGAATGCTCACGCTGGCTACTTTCACGATTCCCACCGGTTTGCGCGCCTGGGTAGAAGATGTGGTCGTTGACGGCAGTACGCGCGGCCAAGGTGCCGGCCAGAAGCTGGTTGAAGCAGCGGTTGACTTTGCCCAGGAGCTTGGCGCACGCACGATTGACCTGACATCGCGTCCCTCGCGCGAAGCAGCTAACCGCCTGTACAAGCGGTGCGGTTTCGAGCTGCGCGAGACGAACGTGTACCGCTTCTCCGCCGGCAAGTAGTTCGTCAGCGGTTCTTTGCCGGCAAGTAGATTATCAGCGGCCGCACGGCGAGGCGTCCTCGTCTTCCTGTTTAATCATTTCACTTTGCCGCGCCCCCATCTCTGCGCGCAGATCCAGACCAATCTGCTCAACGCGGCGACGTTCATCGGCAGTGGCGACTGCACCGAATAGCTGAGCGCCGTGCTCCTGAGTGATGACAGCGGCTTCTTGCTGCGTGCGCTTTCCCTCGGGCGTCAACGACACCAGCATTGATCGTTTGTCCGAGGGTGACGGGGTGCGCTCAACAAGGCCAAGCTTTTCCAGACGAGCGATCGCGCGTGTCATTCCTGAGCGGGTGAACACCGACACGCGTTCGGAGGAAACACTGGCTGCGCTCGACCACATGGCTCGCCGCACAGTCGAGATCGCCGACAAGCTGAACTCCTGAGCCTCACTCGCGTGTTCGACGGCGGTTCGCGTCGCCTCGAACACACTGCGACGCAGCTCCTTACTGGTTGTCGCCTGTTCGTTCGGCAGGATTGACGAGGGCGACTCCACCGGCGTTGTTCCATCGCCTACCATGGAGTCATGTCCAACGTGAAACCTGCCGGCACGGCGACGGCCAGTGCCTTTACCTGCGATTATCTGTCTTTTCTGAGCGATTCCCCGTCCTCGTACCACGCCGCTGACCTCATTGCTCAACGTTTGGAGGATGCGGGGTGCGTGCGCCAGCGCGAAACTGACACGTGGGATACAGCACCGGGTGGACACGTGGTTGTCCGCGACGGTGCCGTTATTGCGTATGTGATCCCCGAGTCTGTCACTGACTCGTCTGCGTTCCGCATCGTCGGCGCACATACCGACTCCCCTGCTCTCGTGCTTAAGCCGTCTGTGCAGGCCACCACCGCCGACGGGTGGGGGCAACTGTGCGCAGAGATTTACGGCGGAATGCTGCTGAACTCGTGGCTGGATCGCGAACTCAAAATCGCTGGACGCATTCTCACGCAAGGCGGCGAGCAGCGCCTGGTCGCAACCGGCCCACTCGCACGCATCCCGCAGCTGGCCATCCACCTGGACCGTACAGTGAGTGACAAGGGCCTTGTGCTCGACAAGCAGCAACATATGAAGCCCGTATGGACTGTTGACGAGGACGACGCGTCGGTCCTTGATCTCGTGGCTCAAACGGTCGATCTGGATGACGCCGATCAGATCGCATCCTTTGATCTAATCCTGACTCCCTCGCAGGGGCCTGCCGTCTTCGGATCGCACGGACAGTTTGTCGCTGCTGGCCGTCAGGATAATTTGTCATCGGTGCACAGCGGCCTCACCGCAATAGAGCGCCTACTGGCTGACGGCATCAGCGGCAACGATGTACTGATTTTCGCCTGCTTTGATCATGAGGAAGTAGGATCGTCAACCAGTTCGGGGGCGGCCGGGCCGTTCCTCGAAGACATTCTGCGTCGCACGGCGGCGAGCCTGGGTCGAGACTTTGACGGGACGGCTCGGATGATGGCCGCCTCATCGTGCATCTCTGCTGATGCCGGGCACAGCGTGCATCCCAACTATGCTGATCGGCACGACCCTGACAACCGCCCGGTGATGGGCCGCGGACCACTGTTGAAGTTGAACGCCAACCGCCGGTATTCCTCTGATGCTCCCGGGATCGCGTTGTGGAAACGCGCGGCTCAGGCAGCTGACGCCCCCTGGCAGAATTTCGTGTCCAACAATGCGATGCCGTGCGGGACGACAATTGGACCGATCACGGCTACCCGTCTGGGAATCTGCACGGTTGACGTCGGGATCGGTTTACTGTCGATGCACTCGGCTCGCGAAATGAGCCACGTCGCCGACCTTGAATCGCTCAGTGCAATTCTGGAGGCCTACTGGCGCGGAGCCTGAGGCACGAAAGCGCTCTGCGCAGCGCCCTGCGCTCTGGCTCCCAGCTGCCTTCCTCCAGCTTCCTCTCGCGCCCGGCTGTCTCCACTCCCCCTCTTGTCCCCAACTGTCGATTTGGACGACGCGTCGACTGATTCGCGTGCCGGAAAGAGCTTTTGACCTGCACAAACAGTGGCAGGGTTGCAACACCCTCGCCCTATAGTCGATCGAGATCGACAGTTGGGTCAATGAAAATGGACGTACACAACAGGTACGGGCTACAGCTCACGCGCTGCAGCCCGCACCTGACACACAGTTAGAGAACTGACAAGAACAAGACCTTACTTCGACTTTTGGCCGGTTGTGATCTGAACCGGAACGTTGTCAGCGATGGCCTTGGAATACGGGCACAGCTGGTGCGTGCGAGTCGCCACGCGCTTGACCGTCTCATCGTCGAGGCCAGGGATGTCAACATTGATCATGACTGACAGAGCGAAGGATTCGCCCTCGGGTCCGATGCCTACCGAGCAGGTGACCAGCGAATCAGACGTGTCAACTCCGAGTTCTTTTCCAGCAAGTGCAAGCGCACTTTGAAAACATGCGCCGTAGCCTGCGGCGAACAGCGCTTCTGGGTTCAGTCCCCCACCGGGGCCACCCATCTTTTCCGGGGTACGCAGATCGGCCTGGAAGTCCAGCGTCGGAATCGTGACGGCTCCGTCGCGACCTCCCGTGCAATCGGCTTCAACTCTGTAGACGATTTTTTGAGGTGTATGTGCCATGAGCTCAATCTCACCACGTCCCCGATCTGTCGGCAAGTGCCGTTCCAGTCGGTGAAACAGTGCCACACGCTATCTACCCTGCTGGCCAAGCGCGCTCTCCACTAATCCCCGATCTCTCCACTAATCCCCCATAACCGGCACGCACGGAGAATCTGCACGCCTCGGGCGGGAGTTGCTGTGTCTTACACTGTCCTATCTATGAACGGTTAGAAGCTGCACGTTTTGGGCCTATGGAGTACTACCGATTGAACACCGCCGGCCCGTTTTTGCCTGACAGTGCCCGCTTAATCGCAGTTCGGAAGCGCTCATTAGTGGGAGGCAGGTCGTTGGCAGGGAAAAATGCCGCTTCTGTGTTTTCACCATCGGCAGGCCACGGCTCGCCCTGCTTCCATTCACACACGAATGAGCAGTCCAGATAGCTCGACACATCACCATTCGGGTAGGTCACAGGCCCCACGACCTCCACCGACAAGAGGCGCTGCGCAACCGCTTCAACACCGGCTTCTTCACGGATTTCACGTTCAGCTGCAACAGCCGGTTCCTCACCTGGATCCACGATTCCTGTCACGGGCGTCCACTGACCGTTGTCAGCGCGCTTGACCATCAGCACTTCAATATCAGCCAGGTCAACGCTCGCGCCGGTCACCCTCGTCAATGAGGAAGACGCAGCGGGACGCAATACGACTGCCGTGCACCCTGGTATCCACAGCGGTGCGTGTCCGATTTTGGAGCGTAATTCAAGGATGAAAGGAGGAGTTGCCATGCATCTACCCTAGTGGCTCGTGACGCAGGTCAGGCTCGGTCGGCCTCGAACTGGCTGATTTGGCCGATGCGACGGACGTGACGCTCCTCGTTGGAGAAAGGCTCGTCGAGGAAGAGGTCGATCAGGTGAATCATTTCCTCCTCGGGGTGTTGACGGGCTCCGAGCGCGACAACATTCGCATCGTTGTGCTGGCGGGCCAGCAGCGCGGTCGATTCGTTCCAGACGAGGGCGGCTCGTACACCATCGACCTTGTTGGCGGCGATCTGTTCACCGTTTCCGGACCCACCCAGCACGATGCCGAGGGCGTCTTTTCCTGCCTGCTGGTCTGCGACAACGGCCTGCGCGGCGTGAATGCAGAAAGCGGGGTAGTCGTCTTGCGGATCGTAGGTCTGAGGGCCATGGTCGTGAACCTCGAATCCGCGCTCACGCAGGTGTTCCTGAATCGCATGCGACGCATCGAGCCCCGCGTGATCTGTAGCAATGTGGACGATACGAGGAGTGCTCATGTCGAGTCCTTTCATCATGGTGAAGCGGCGTTGCTGACGTGAGGTCTGTACAGTGACCTGTTCCAATCGTAGCCATCGCATCGGCCAGATCCCAATTGGTTCGCACCTGTGTGCGTCGTCCGCCACCCGCCCGGGGTGCGCAGGGTAGAGCGGCTCTTCACGCTTTAGGATCTGTCTATGAGCAACCACGATGCTGAATACGGTTTTCCGGCTGAGAGCGCTGATCCTGCTGACGCGGAAGTGCCGATCCCTGCGGGCGCACTCAGCGACCAGCTCTTCGTGCGGGTCGATACGTGGTTGTGGGCGACTCGGCAGGTGAAATCGCGTTCGGCTGCGACGGCTGCCGCCCGCGCCGGTCACGTGAAAGTCAACGGTGAGGCAGCGAAAGCCGCACAGAAAGTCAGAGTCGGCGACGAAGTCCGCCTGCGCGTCGAAGGATTCGATCGCGTGCTGGAGGTGCGTCACCTCCTGGCTAAACGGATGGGCGCCCCTATCGCGCGGCAGTGCTACGTTAATTTGTCGCTTCCTCGGCCCCGCCTCTCAATTCCGGTGGCTCGGCGCGAAAAGGGCACAGGTCGTCCCACCAAGAAAGAGCGTCGCGAACTTGATCGCCTGCGCGGACGCGACTCATCGATCCGCTGGCGTTAGCCACCCTCGCTCAGCTGAGCACGCCGCGCCGCGCTCAGCCCTCCTGCTCAAAGGCCTCATGCAGTGCCTTTTTCCACGACCGGTAGCGCTGGCGAATCGTGGCGCCTGACACGATCCGCTCGCCCGCAGCCCGCTGCTCAGAGGCCCACTCGCAGTAGTTCTGATAGGTCAGACGATCCGACACCTGCGAGCTGGAGGATTCCTCACCGGATTCTTCGCGCAGTTCGTCGTTAAATTTGCGCAACGCCTTCATGATGTCCTCATCACTGAAGCGCGTGGCTCCAACCCGCCTGCCTGAATACGTCGCAACTCCCAGACGGGACAGAGCTGTGTTCCACCTGCCATCGCCAACACGCGTGGCGACAGTGCGGGCGGTCGGTGGCCACAGCGCCATTCCGGCGATCGATCCTACGTTCCAGGCTTCCAGCAGAGCCGAGCGGGCGCGGTCAAAATCAGCCACAGAGATCGACGCCTGAGAGGCCTCACCAGGCACCTTGTCATTCACCTGTGTGACCCACCACACAGTACGAACGATGTTTTGTGCGATCTTCTCCGCAAGTTCATCCGGGTGGTCGAGACCATGATGACGGATAACAGGCTCAACAATATCGTCGATTTCGTGCCAGGTGTGAGGCGTGCCACCCTCGGTCAGAGGAACAGCTTCAGTCGGTTCACCATTATTCGCAACATATTCAGCCACTTTTCCGGCATGAACATAGGCGAGCACCAACCAAAAACCTGCAATAAGCTCATCAGGTGAAAACGCAGGTGTTCTGTATGACGTAAACATGGGCACGTCGGAAGTTTACTCGATTAACCTGAAATGTCCATCGGTCACGCAACAGCGCAAAAACGCCATCGTGAGCATGATGACACAGCGTCTCTTACCATATGTGAGTGCGTGAAAACGTCACGCACTTCGATGGAATGGAAAACGCGTGCTTTTTCGTTTTGTTTGGCGCTATCTGCGTACACGCCTTCTTGAAGTGATCGGCATTATCGTGCTGCAGGTAATCGCAACCATAGCCGCACTGAATCTGCCGAGCCTCAACGCCCGCATCATCGATGAAGGCGTCGCACAAGGTGACACTGACCTGATCTGGAAACTCGGCGCAATCATGATGGGGATCACTCTCGTCCAGGTGGTCACCACTGCGTTCGCTGTCTACTTCGGCGCCCGTACGGCGATGGGTCTGGGCGCCTGGGCACGTCACCGGCTCTTCACTCATGTGCAGTCGTTCTCCGCTCAGAACATGCATGACTTCGGTGCCCCTTCCCTGATCACGCGTTCCACCAACGATGTGCAGCAAATCCAGATGGTCACCCTGATGACCTTCCTTATCATGGTGCAGGCACCCATTAACGGCATCGGTGGAGTCCTGATGGCTGTGCGCCAAAATCAACGCCTCTCACTATTGCTCTTGGTCGTCGTCCCCATCCTCGCGGTCGTTGTCGGCGTCATCATGGCGTTCCTCGCACCGCAGTTCGCCCGCCTGCAAAAACGCATCGACACGATGAACACCGTCCTGCGCGAAGAGCTCACCGGCATCCGCGTCATCCGCGCATTCGTGCGTCAGCCGTTTATCCGCGAGCGCTACGACTCGGTCAACGCGTCTGTACGGTCAGTCTACCTGCGCATCGGTATCCTCTTTTCGATCATGTTCCCCTCGGTGACGCTGATCATTTCGATCTCATCGGTTGCAGTGGTGTGGTTCGGCGGATTCCTGATCGACAGCGGCAACATGCAGATCGGTGCGCTCTTCGCCTTCATCAATTACCTCGGCATGATCTTCATGGCCGTCATGATGGCCGCCATGATGTTCGTGATGGTGCCTCGTGCCGGCGTCGCCGCACACCGTGTCACCGAAGTTCTTGACGCAGCTCCCACAGTCGTCACGCCCGCGGAAGCCCAGTCCCCCTCGAACATGGCGACGCACATTGACGAGGGCGACGCCGCCGCATCCGAGGATTCTCACCACGACACCGCGCCTGACCCGGGCCAATGGGTGTTCAGTCTTGACCACGTCAGCGTGCATTACGACGGGGCACTCTCACCAGTCCTGGATGACATCTCGATCACTCTGAAACCAGGAACGACAACTGCAATCATCGGCTCAACTGCTTCAGGCAAGACCACGCTGGTGAACCTGTTGCCGCGCCTGATGGATCCCACAGGCGGAACTGTCCGGGTCAATGGCGTCGATGCGCGCGACATAGACCTGGCTCAGCTACGCCAGCGCATCGCGATGGTGCCACAGCATGCGTACCTGTTTTCCGGCACCATTGCGCAGACAGTGTCCGGTTTGTTGGACGTGACACGAACCGACAACCTGACAGACGAGCAGCTTTCCAGGGTGGAGCGCGCACTCGAGGGCGCTCAGGCCACGGAGTTCGTCTCCAAGCTTGATGGCGGTGTGAATTATGACGTCGATCCGGGCGGGTCGAACTTCTCCGGCGGTCAGCGCCAGCGCCTGTCGATTGCGCGTGCCCTGTACCGCGATGCCGACCTGTATATCTTTGACGATTCTTTTTCCGCGCTGGACTACGCCACAGATGCGCGCCTGCGGGCAGGTTTATCTGATCACACCGGCAACGCAGCGATCGTGGTGGTCGCCCAACGCGTCGCGTCGATTCGGCACGCCGACACGATCATCGTGCTGGAAGATGGTCACATCGCCGGTCGCGGCACGCATGAGGACCTGATGAAGAGCTGTACGACGTATCAGGAAATTGTTGCCTCACAGCTCAGCGAGGAGGAGGCAGCATGAGCACTGATTCTCAGCCACAGCGCCGGCGCCGCGGCGGGCAGTCCAACCGTCCTCGCGGCAACCGCGGGGTCGCACCTGGAGGCAAGTCGAAGAACTTCTCCGGCTCGTTGAAACGCCTGATCAAGTCACTGCGACCCGATGCATTCATCATTTTCATCACGTTGCTGGCATCTGCAACATCGGTGGTTCTGTCAGTGATTGCACCGAAGATTCTCGGCCGCGGCACAGACATTATCTTTAACGGCGTCATCGGGAAGATGATGGCGGACGCGCCCTCGAAAGAAGCGGCAATCGAGGCGATGCGCGCCTCGGGTCATGATCGTTTCGCTGACATGCTTTCTGCGATGGACGTCGTGCCCGGCCAGGGAATCGACATGAGCCAGTTGGGCAAGGTCCTGCTGACGGTGTGCGCAATCTACGCCGCCTCAGCGTTGGTGGGGCTGGTCGGTGAGATTCTGCTGCGCATTGCCGTTCAGAACGCCGGGTGGCGGATGCGCGATGAGATTCAGCGCAAGATCGAACGGCTGCCGCTGAGCTACCTCGATCAGCATTCGCGCGGTGATCTGATCTCTCGCGTCTCCAACGACGTCGACAACGTCACGCAGGTCATGAACCAGACGCTCTCCCAGTTCTTCCAGTCAGTCCTCACCGTCGTTGGCATTGTCGCCATGATGGTGTCGATGTCGTGGAAGCTCACGTTGTTGGCGATGGTGATCATTCCCTTCGGTGCAGCGATCGCCGTCTACCTGATGAAGAAGGCGCAGCCGCAGTTCGTTGAGCAGTGGAATGCGACCGGCGAGGTTTCCGGCGTCGTGGAGGAAGCGATGACGGGGCACGAGGTCGTTGCGCTGTACGGATTGGAAGAGCGTTTCACCGACGAATTCAACGACGCCAATACGCGGCTGTATCACTCATCGTTCAAGGCGCAGTTCATCTCCAACCTGATGATGCCGTTGATGGGGTTACTGTCCAACGGGTCGTACGTGGTGGTCGCCGTGGGTGGCGGGCTGATGGTCGCCAACGGTGGAATGACGTTAGGCCAGGTTCAGGCCTTCATCCAGTATTCGCGTCAGTTCTCGCAGCCTCTGGGCCAGTTGGCGTCGATGGCGAACTCCCTGCAGTCCGGTATCGCTTCGGCTGAACGCGTCTTTGAGTTCCTCGATGCACCTGAGATGGAGCCGGATAACGGGGCGTCCTCGTTCGCGCTGGCCCATGTGGAGGGCACTGACGAAACGCCAGAAGCTGCCAGCAGCCAGACATCCTGGGACGGTCAGGCAAGCACGGCAGAAAATGAGCACGTGCGCGGGCACATCGTCTTTGACCACGTGCGCTTCGGCTATTCGCCAGATAAGCCCGTTATCAAGGATCTGTCGGTGGAGGTACAGCCTGGCCAAACTGTCGCGATCATCGGGCCAACGGGTGCCGGAAAGACCACGCTGGTGAACCTGCTCATGCGCTTCTACGAGCTGGACTCCGGTGCGATTCGGATCGACGGCGTGGATATTTCGACGATCAACAAGGATGTTCTGCGCTCCCATATGGGGATGGTGCTGCAGGATACATGGCTGTTCGAAGGCACGATTGAGAAGAATATCGCGTTTGGGCGTGAGGGCTCCACACCTGAGGACGTCAGGCAAGCCGCGAAGGAGACGGCGGCGCATCGCCTCATTACGCAACTTCCCAATGGGTATGACACGAAGGTTGCCGACCAGGACGACCAGATTTCGGCCGGTGAGCGCCAGCTTTTGACAATTGCCCGTGCATTCATCGCGCACCCGGACCTGATGATCCTCGATGAGGCAACATCCTCGGTTGATACGCGCACCGAGGCACTGGTACAAAAGGCGATGGATCAAATCAGCCAGGATCGCACCTCGTTTGTCATTGCGCACCGCCTGTCAACGATTCGCGATGCGGACCTCATTTTGGTGATGGAAGACGGCGACGTGGTGGAAACTGGCCGTCACGTGGAACTGTTGGAACGCGGCGGCGCGTATGCCCGCCTCTACCAGGCTCAGTTTGCGGGCCCAGCAGTGACGGACGAGGACGATATCGCATAGGCTCATGAATGGACGCTTGGGCACGTAAGCTGAAGTGGAGCACGTGCCCGAGCATGTTGACAGATCATGAGAGGAGCCAGCCATCATGGCGACCGCATCGGCAGACATTCCACAGATCCCCACGCTTTCCCTGGCCACAGGAGCCACGATTCCTCAGCTGGGTTTTGGAACCTACAAGATCACTGAGCATGTCGTCGAAGCAGTGTCCAACGCGCTTGCCCTGGGGTACCGCCATCTCGACACGGCACAGATGTACCACAACGAGGCCGAAGTCGGACAGGCCTGGGCACAGTCAGGCGTTGCGCGTGAAGAATTGTTCATCACGACCAAGCTGGACAACCCCAACCACGAGCCTGATGTGGCGCGCGCCGCGTTCGCACAGTCACTGAAGGATCTGCGCACCGATTATGTGGACCTGTTCCTGATCCACTGGCCACTGCCCACGCTCTACGGCGGCGACTTTGTCACTACGTGGAAGGTGCTCGAGGAGTTCTACGAGGACGGCCGCGCCCGCGCCATTGGTGTGTCCAACTTTGAGCCACACCACCTGGAGGTACTGCTGGAGCAGTCCAGCGTCGTCCCGATGGTCAACCAGATCGAGTCACACCCCTACCTGCTCAACCAGGAGGTGCATGACTTCGATGACAAGCATTCGATCATCACTGAAGCGTGGTCGCCGCTGGCGCGTGGCCGGGCAGCATCTGATGACCGCCTCAGTGAAATCGCGCGCGAGGTCAGTGAGCAGGCGGAGCGCGACGTGTCAGCTGCTCAGGTGGCTCTTCGCTGGGCTTTGCAGCGCGGCGATGTTATTTTTCCGAAGTCCGTGACACCGGAGCGACAGCGTGCCAACATGATGCTCTTTGATTTCGAGCTCACCGATCAGCAGATGGCTGCGGTGACTGCCCTCGACGAAGGGGAAGAAGGCCGCACGGGTGCTCATCCTGACGTGATGGATCGTCTGTGAGCGCGCCACCCCCCTACGCGCCGGAAAAGTCACGTTCGCACACAGGCCTGTGGATCACGCTGGTAGTGATCGTCGTGCTCGCCGCCGCCCTGGTGGGTGCAGACCGCTACCTGGCGCACCGCGTCGAAAGTGACCTCGCGTCCAGGGTTGAAAGCGCGCCTGGTGCCGTCACTGCCCCTCAGGGAACCACGGACGAGGGGGACGCTGCTGACGGCGAGGATGGTGTTGACGTGTCAGTTGTTGACATCCCGTTCCTCACGCAGGTTCTGGGTGGGGCGATTTCGACGCTGGATGTGCATGTGCCCGGATGGGACGTGGATGTGTCCGGGAGCCAGTTACGGCTGAACGATATCGACATCAGCGTGCACAATGTCGGGACGTCCTCGCCCTACCACGCGCAGTCGGTTGAAGGCACCGGGCGGGTCAATCAGGATTCGTTGCAGCAGGTCCTCGATGACCAGCTGCCTCAGTACATCTCAATGCCCGCTACTGTCAGCGTCACCGATGAAGGCGTGAGCCTCGGCATGGAAATCCTGGGCCAGCAGGTCACGGCGATGGCAACACTGGCGATCGGTGACAACGGTCGATCCTTGGTGATCACGCCCACCACCATTCAGGCCGGAGCGCTCAATCTTCCGCTGGATGACCTGCTGACGGAATTCAATCTGGACGATCTGCGCGTTCCACTGGATCCGCTGCCATCCGGGCTCATGATTTCGTCACTGCAGACCTCGGACAGCGGCCAGATCACCGCAACGCTGACCGGCGCTGATATCGATCTGGAAACGCTCTTCCGATAATTGCAAAACCGCATAAGAAACCACCCGCCTGCCGGACTTATTTCAGATCCCAGCAAGCGGGTGGTTCTGTACCGCGCTAATCGCCGGATCTATGCGGACCCCGACCTAGCAAGGCGTCAGTGCCGCAGCCTTCTGGCCTCAGCACTTCGGCTCCTCGTGCAGAAGCCGACCTCAGTTTTCCTCGGAGTCGCGCGCGTCAGCTTCGATGGTCTGCGCTTCGTCATGAGCACTGTCCTCCACCGCAACAGCGATCTTGCGCGGTTTGGCAGCTTCTGCGACCGGAATGGTCAGCGTCAGAACACCGTCACGGTACGAAGCGGAAATTCCGTCCAGAGCCACTCCGTTGCCCAGTGTCAGCTGACGGGCAAACGCACCGGATGGGCGCTCGTGAGAGAGCCACTGAATATCTTTGACTGTCTCCGCCTTACGCTCAGCGCTGATGGTCAGCGTGCGCTCTTCCACGTCAATGTCAATCGTGGAGGGGTCAACACCGGGCAGATCCATCTTCGCGATGAACTCATCGCCGCTGCGGTACAAATCCAGCGGCATGCCGGGGTTGGCCGGAGCCTCACGCATCACTGAGTTGAAAATACGGTCCATGTCACGCATGGGATCAAAACGAGTCACCATAACAATCTCCTTCACTTGTCCAAGGCTCTCGGCCCCCTCGTGACCGCACCTTGGTGGCTCTTTCCAGAGCCTCTATTCGCTTGATGGTTCTAGTCTGCATCGACGAGGGTGACTCCGCAAGCAAAGTTGAGTCTCTTTCACTCAAGGCTGAAAGTTGACACACCTAGACTCAACTTTCAAAAGTAGCTGCACTTGTCGATGACTCACTGTGACGATCACCGAATTGCAGGCCAATGTCCCCCAACAGAAGTCCCTTCAACTCGCAGGTCTTCATTGTGAGACACCCTCGCAAACAGACGACGCGATCGGTATCGTCGAAGACATGTCCGGATTAAAAGATCTTGATTCAGTTCTTGCATCGCTTGACGCCACCCCACAGGGTGTCTACGTCTTTGCGTCAGTTCACTCCATTCCCGAAGGGCTACAGCCTTTCGCAACAATCCAGGAAGACGAAGGCATCACCGTTGTCGTCGCTGAAGACGATGCGCGCGAGGCTGGCCTGCCGACGGACGAACGCTATGCTCTGATCACGTTGGGCGTGCATTCCGCACTGGATTCAGTGGGCATGACCGCCACCATCACCCAGACGCTCGCATCGCGATCCATCAGCTGCAACGTAATCGCCGGCTACTACCACGACCACCTTTTTGTTCACGTGGATCGAGCAACGGAAGCGGCATCCATCCTCGACAATCTGGCACGTCAGGCACGAGGCTGGCTACCGCCAGCTCAGGCCTAGTACCGCGCGGTGCCGCGCAGATACGGATCTGGCCACGCCATCTCGGAGCGAAGACGCACCGCCCATACGTGCGGCAGCATCGGATCAGTCAGAAGCGGGCGCCCCACTTCGATCATGTCGGCGCGACCGTCCACCAAAACCTGTTCAGCCTGCTCAGCTCCCGTAATAAGGCCCGCGGCTGACACCGGCACATCGGTAATTCCTGCATCATGCAGGCCTGTGCGGACAGCCTCCGCGGCGAACACCTGATATCCCACACCACCGTGGATACGGGCATCCGGCACGTTCCCACCCGTTGACATATTGATCATGTCCACGCCGCGAGCGTCTTCGTGAGCACTGAACTCAGTGCCGGGGCGTGCCAGTTCACGGGCAAGACGTACTGTTTCTTCCAGTGTCCAGCCGTCGCGACCATCCTCGGGGTATTCCTTCGTCCAGTCAGTGCCCGACAGGCGCACGCCCAGGACGGCCTCGTCACCAATACGTGAACGGATTTCCTGTGCAATGCGGCGCAGGAAACGCGTGCGACCCTCGAAGTCACCGCCCCACTTGTCAGTGCGTGTGTTGGAAAATGGTGAGAGAAACTCGTGAATCAGGTAGCCGTGAGCGCCGTGGATCTGCACGCCGTCGAAACCTGCGCGCATGGCCCGCTCTGCCGCGTCACTAAACGCGCGGATCAGGCCGTCAATTTCTTCGCCTGTTAACTCACGAGGCGTCCCCAACCGCTCATTGAACGCCACGGCCGACGGGGCAACGGTTTGCCACTCAAGTTCATGGTCGCGTTGATCCGAGATCGGAAGGTCACGCCCTGCCTGGCGTGCCCAGCGGCGAGAATGCTCCACCGCCCAATCCACCGGATCTGACGCCTTACGTCCGGCGTGGCTGAGTTGGATCAGGGCAGTCGAACCGCCAGCGTGGATCGCATCAGCTATGCGCGCAAAGGCCGGGATTTGCTCGTCCGAATGCAGGCTCAGACAGTACGGGGAGATACGCCCCTCGGGCACGACCCCGGTCGCCTCGACAATGACGGCTGCTGCACCGCCGAGCGCCCTCGCACCATAATGCACCACATGCCAGTCGGTCGGCTGCCCCATTGTGGGGCCTGACGGGAGGGCGGAGTATTGACACATCGGAGGCATCCACACGCGGTGTGCAATGCGGCGCGCTCCCACTTCAATCGGTTCAAACAAACGCACACGAGCCATGCCTCCACCCTACCGATGTTCGGCGTCCTCACGATAGCCCGACAGCAGTGCACCACTGAATTCACTGAGCGCATACATGGAATCGGGGAGCTGCCGCCACGAAGCGGCGTCTGCCTCGTTACCCCTGATGAGAGGGCGAACATACGCCGCAAGAGAACAGGAAATTGCTGTCGAGCCTGTGCCGGGCCCGTCAGATGAGGGCGAGTGCGACTACGCTAGGAGGTATGGCGAAGGAGCAAGAGACCCACGACCGGGCCATTGTGCGGCTAGCTGATGGCACCGTCAAACAGACGAACCTGCTGTCCGGCACTGAAGTGTGGACCGTTCCCGGCCGGGGACACCGCCCTTTATCCGTGCCAGTTGAGACGCCCGAGCAGCTCGACCCAGATCAGCACGGCAAATACTGCGCCTTCTGTGAGCAGCGCTATCTGGAGACTCCACCCGAAAAGGCTCGTCTGATTCGCGACGAGGACGGCAACTGGAAACAGCTCGAAGCACTGCCAGCCGATGAGCTGACGTCGACTGTCGCTGAGTTCCGCCGCATCCCAAACCTCTTCGAAATCGTGTCCTACAACTACTGGCACCTCAACCACGGTCACGTTCCATCTGAAGCTGAGCACCGTCGAATGGCTGAATACCTGGCTTCCTCGACAGGCTATGACCACGTGATGCGGGTTGTGCGCGCGCGGATGATGGCGGGCGGCATGTCCGAGGAGGACTTCGATGCTCTGTCCGATTCAGAAAAGCTCCAACAGGCGAACGGGTTTTTCTCCGGTGGTCACGACGTGATCGTTGCGCGCCGACACTATGTTGATGGCGCGACGGATAATACGCAGCTGGCGGGGTCTGGCACCCTCACCCCGGAGGAGCACTATCAGTACACGGCATTCACTACCCGCGCGATGGCTGACCTGTACGGGTTGGATCCTGCTGTCAAGTACGTGGCAGCGTTCCAGAACTGGCTTAAACCGGCCGGCGCGAGTTTCGATCACCTGCATAAACAGCTGGTCGCAATTGACTCTCACGCGGTTCAGACTGAGGCAGAGCTTTCCCGCCTGCGAGCGCAGCCGGATCTATACGACGACATTTTCTCGGTCGGTGTCACGCGACGCCTGCTGATTGCGCAGAATGAGCACGCCATTGCGCTGGCCGGTTTTGGTCACCGCTACCCCACCATTGCGATCTGGCCGCTGGGCGAGCCGGTCAACCCATGGCACGCCTCCGATGAGCAGGTTCGCGGAGTTTCTGACTTGCTGCATGCTGCGCACGTGGCCACCGGGGTCGACGTGCCATGTAACGAGGAGTGGTATCACCGACCGCCCGGGGTGTCGACGCCGATGCGGTGGAGGATTTTGCTCAAGTGGAGAATCTCCACATTGGCCGGGTTCGAGGGCGGCACTCGCATCTACCTCAACACGATCGACCCGTGGACTGTGCGCGAACGCGTTGTGAAGCGCCTGCTCGAAGAGCGCGGAAAGGGCACGATTGCACCGATGAAGATCGGTGATGAATGTTCGGCTGATCCGAGCCTGCTGCACGGCGAGGGGTGACACTCTGCCCGTGGGCCTGTTCGCGCGGCGCGGCCCGACCTTGGGCTTCGAGTGCGCACAGACCTGCTCTGCCGTTCAACGCCTGACGCGCTATCCAACTCGACACCCCGCGTCCGCATCTGCACCGCGCAAACGGAGCAGTGGACACCTCAGCCTCAAGCGCTGGACACCTCAGCCTCAAACGCTGGACACCTCAGCCTCAAACGCTGCGCCGCTCGCGTCTCGCAATTTGGGCATATTCCCCCATTAATCTGAGAATTACCTGAAAACTCTTGAGTATGGATTTGATGCCAGCTACTGTGTGGAGAACGTTATTCCGATCAGGGGTGATCCGGTAATCATCCCACCGAAGGAGATGAAACATCATGGCTTCACGTTCACAGATCGCACGAATCGGAGCTGTTTTGGCCATTGCAGGTCTTGCAGTCGCGGGCTGTTCAGGTGGCGGCGCGACAGACGGTGGCGACATGTCAGTGCCGGGCCAGTCAGAGGTAACTACGGACACCACGACCCAGAGCTGACCCCATCGCTCTGCGAGTGATCAGCGACTGAGCTATTCGTAACCCCGGTGCCCCTGCTGTTTTTCGAAGCAGCAGGGGCACCTTCTGTCACTATCACCCCATCTCTCGTATCTCCTCCACCCGCTCACGTTCCCTCTCGCACTCACGTTCCCTCTCGCACTCACGTTCCCTCTCGCACTCACGTTCCCTCTCGCACTCACGATCCGCAAACTGACCGCACCACGCCATCTGCTCGCCTCGCGCCCCCGTTTCGGTTTTCCCGCGCAAGACACTCTCTCAGATCTGTCGACTCGCTCGCCTCGCGCCCCCATTTTCAGCTCTCCGGCAGGCAGTGCTTCCTGGTATCTGCGTGCCTGCGCGCACGCTGCCCTGGGTTTACCTCTCGCGAGTGCACATTCCCCTAGATCTAACCTCCACGGGTGCACATTCCCCTAGATTCTCGCTCCTTTTTGCACAATCCCCTAGATCTAACGCCCGCCCATTTCACCGCGTTTGTGAACATGCAGGTCACCGGGCATTCTCATTTTCGAGGGTGGCCCCGCCCGCTGTTGATCTAGGGGCTTGTGCATCTCAGCGCCTTAGATCTAGGGGCTTGTGCACCACAGCGCTTTAGATCTAGGGGTTTGTGCACGATGGAGCCTAAGATTTAGGGGTTTGTGCAGCACACAGACCATGATCCGATCACTGCTCCACCCCGCGCCCGGAACCACAACACAACCAGCCAGGCAAGAACCAACCCGCCGCGACAAGAGCCGACCGATTGACGACATGACGCATTTCGGGACGGATCGGCACCGTGGCCAAGCACCGCACCGATATTGCAATGCCGGGAAAGCCGCCAAGCGCTGAAAGCTACAGGGAACCGAAAGCCACCCCGAGCTGAAGCCGTCAGGAATCAAAAGCACCCGCCCATTTTGCTTGGAGGATTGATGAGGCCGACCACTGCTCCTCACTCAGTTCCAACGCGCTATCTACGGGAGCTGCCACCCAACTCAATACGCTGTCGCTTGCCAGAGCGGCCGCCTGGTCACCCGGCCATGCAGCCGGCCAGGCAACAGCGTCAAGCGCCATAATGCGCTGTGCCATTGCGCCTTGCACGAAGTCGATCCACGCCTGCGCCCCGGCACTAGGCAGGGAGCTGGCAGTAGGAACAGTGCCCGCAGTAGCTTGAGCCCCAGCAGTAGGCTGGGAACCCCCAGTAGGCTGGGCACCGGCGGTGGGAACGGTGTCCGCAGTAGCTTGAGCCCCGGTCGGAGCTTCGTCACCCGGCCAGGGCGCGACGAACACGGAGCGCTTCACGCAAGTCCCACCGATCAGCGCGCCATATGACTCGACGCCGGTGTTGACCAGCAGCGGCGCATGCGCCAAGTCAGAGGCGGCGACCACGGAATAGTAGGACGGCGCTGCTGTCGACGAGGCTGCTTGGTTGCTTCGCGACGAGGTTGCTTGGTTGCTTCGCGACGCGCCCGGCTGGTTACCTTGGGATCCGGCCGCCTGGCCGCGCGCGCTTTGAGTTCCCGCCGAGCTATCTTCCGCCGCACTATCGCCCGTGGCGCTGTCGCCAGTTGCGCGCTGGCCACTCGCCCCCTGGGTGTCCGCACTCACAGGTGCCCCGTGGTCAAGCGCGCTCCACGAGGCGGTCGCGCCGCTCCCCTTGTCGATTCTCACGCCACGCTTTGCGGCGTCCTTCCACCAGGTCGGAGCTTCGTCCCCTTTCACGCTCGCCGTTGCCAGCATGAATGCTCTGCCGGCAGCAGAGGTCACCGGGTCGGGAACAGTAAACAGCACGGCATGCGCGTCATTAACCAGCTCATCAAAGGAGGCGGCAACTTTCCCGCGATTAGCCTCGATAAACAGTCGATCGACCGCGGTGCACACATCATCACGGCCATAGACCGTTGCATCTTCCAGTCCCAGATCGGCCAGGTCGGCCGGATCCAGTCCCATCAGCACGTCGGGAGCACCCTCGTCAATAGCGGACAACAGGCTGCCAGCTTCACCGCTGCGGCTGATGGGGAGAATCTCGGCCTTGAAGCCGCTGCGTTCGGTGAATTCCTCAAGTAGACGCGGGGGCAGCGAAGCCTTGTTATCTGCTACCACGCCGATGCGCACGGTTCCCGATCCGCGTGTGACGGCAGGGCCTTCGTCAGGCCCAGGGGCACCCTCGGGCCACGACTGGCGCAGCGAATCAGCGGACTGACTGGTATCGCCTGCTGCGCCCGACATTGACGAGGGAGACGCGCCATCGGCCGACCCGACTGACTGGCTCGACGCGAACGGGTCGGTCACCGCGGTTGGATCGACTGAGGCGGTGCAAGCGCTCAGTGCAAGGGCGACGCTCACGCACGCTGCCGCGCCTAGACACATGGGTCGGCGCGCGGATGGGTGTAGGCGCGCTGTGCTGAAGCGTCCTTGTGGCGCAGTGTTCATCGCGGCAGCCTCCCTTGTCGTTTCTGGTTCCATTGTCGCCTGTGCGCGGGCGGTGGCGGCGCACCCGGAGCGTATTTTGCGAACGCGATATTCTTTTTATCACGCGCCGCGCACGCAAATGGGGCATGATTACATCAGAGCCACGCCGCCACGCGTTGAGCTGGCGCTGCGTTGTTCGCCTTTTTGACAACACGTTGAGGAAACGGAGAACACTATGGATATCGGGTGGAAGATTGCAAGCGCCGGGTCAATGGCTCTGTCGGCAATGGTGGCGAACAAGCTGGTCGAAGGCGGTTGGAAGCTTGTCACCGGCAAGCCGATTCCACGCGAAGACGATGACAATGTCCAGATTGTGCAGCTTCTGGCGTTCGCAGCCCTGTCAGCGGTGTGCGTGTCGTTCATTCAGCGTTACGCCATCAAGGGTGCGAAGAAGTGGTACGGACCTGGTCAGATTGACGACTGATCACCACGACGATGTGTGGGCACGACGAATGGTGAATAATGCGTAGTCCCGCATGGTGATCGGAGTTTTCAGTGAGTGAGTTTCATGAGGGGTCGCCGTGCGTTCACTACGGCACTCCGGTTGTCTCTGGTGTGGCGTGGGCGCCCTCGGCGTGGGCCAGGCGCCCGACGCTGCCCGCGCAGGACGAGGCGGAGCTGACGCCTGATCAGCGGCCAGGCGCAATCGACGCGTACATGACGGCAACTGACGTGGTGGCGCAGCGCCTGTTTGAGCGTGCCGAGCACTCTGAAGGCAGCGCGGCCGAGGTTCTTGCCGTCACCGCGTCAATGGCGACCGACAAATCATGGCGCAAGGAGACGGTCAGGTACATCGAGGCAGGCGTTCCCGCTGTTCAGGCAGTGGTACGTGCTACCGCGAAACTGATTGATTCCTTTGAACGCTCCGGCGGCATTTTGGCCGAACGCACCACTGACCTGCGCGATGTGCGTGACCGCGTCATCGCTGAGCTGCGCGGGGAGCCCGAGCCAGGCATTCCGCGCACTGATCACCCGGTAGTGTTACTGGCTGATGATCTCTCCCCTGCTGATACCGCAGGGCTTGACCCCTCGATGTATTCCGCGATCGTCACAGAGTTCGGCGGCCCGACCTCGCACACGTCGATCATTGCTCGCCAGCTCGGCATCCCGTGCATCGTGGCGGCCCGCACCATTGGGCAAATTGCCGAGGGTGTCCATGTGCTTGTCGATGCGCATACCGGAACAATTACGACGGGCGCCCGCCACTGTGACGCTCACGACGCAGTTGCTCATGAAGCTGAACGCCTGGCGGCGATCCGTGCCTGGCACGGGCCGGGACGCACGCGCGACGATGTGCGTGTTGAACTGTTGGCAAATGTGCAGGACGATGTGACGACGAGGTTGGCGGCACACTCTGGCGATGCGGAAGGTATCGGCCTGTTCCGCACAGAGTTGTACTTCCTCAACACTCAGGTCGAACCCAGCGTGGACGATCAGGCTGTGCTGTACGGGAAGGTGATGCAGGAGTTCCCTGACTCAAAGGTTGTGGTGCGCACGTTGGATTCCGGCTCCGATAAACCTGTTCCATTCGCCCCGCTGCTGGAGGAAGCAAACCCGGCTCTGGGTGTGCGCGGTATCCGCACCACTGGCCACAACCAGGAATTTCTGCCCCGCCAACTCGACGCGATTAGATTGGCAGCTTCTTCTGTTGGGCATGAGCATGTGCGCGTGATGGCACCGATGATTTCCACAGTTGCGGAAACCCAGTGGTTTGCCGGCCTTGTCCATGATCGCGGCCTGAAAGCCGGCATCATGGTGGAGGTTCCCTCCGTTGCCATCATGATTGACAAGTTTGCGCCACTGGTGGATTTCGTGTCGATCGGGACGAATGATCTGACGCAGTATGTGATGGCTGCTGACAGAATGTCGCCCCACCTGGCCGAGTACACCGACCCGTGGCAGCCGTCGGTGCTGCGCCTCATTGCCCACACTGCGAAGGTGTGCCGCGAGACCGGCACAGATGTATGCGTGTGTGGTGAGGCTGCTGCTGACCCCTTGCTTACGTGTGTCTTGGTCGGCATGGGTGTGCAGTCTCTGTCGATGGCATGCCCGGCTATCCCACCGGTGGGTGCTCGTCTGGCGTCAGTGACACTCGAGCAGTGCCAGGCAGCTGCCGCAGCCATCCGCGAAGCAACCAGCCCAGGCGAGGCGCGTCATTTTGCCCGTACCCAACTACCCCCGCTCGCATCAGCTCACTGAGCGCGCCCAGGAGATGAACTCGTCGGCCGAGTAGACGGGCTTACCCCACTTTGCGGCGTTCCTGGCTTTGCCGGACATAGTGGTCACGTCCGCAGCGATCAGAACGTCACATCGCGTCTTTGACACATTGGGCGCGACAGCCAGGCCACAGGTGTGTGCGAAGTTTTCCATCTGCTCGCGCGACCACACCTCACCGTCACACACAGCCGTGCCGGTGAAGCACACGCGCATGGGCATGGCCGCATCACCGCTGTGTTCCTCAATGAACCGCGCCCACGTGGTCTGCTCGCCCCGAGTGCGGTAGCTGATCGCCACTGCGTACCGCGTGCAAAAATCGTCAATGAGCTGCGCGGCGCTGTCACCGAGCGTAAGCCCAGCGACACGTTCTTCGATCAGTGCGGCCACTTTCACCGGATCCCCGTAGGGCACGATTTGTCGCGGTGAGCGCGGCAGGAGCCATGCGGCTCGAGGCTCGTCGACCGGCGTGTATGCCGGTGCACGTTCGGGCAGGTTCGCACCTGCTGCATGTGCTGCGTCGCGCAGCTTTTCGGCCCGTGTGAGCGCGCTTGCTGCGCTTTGTGGCACCTGAACGGTGAGCACTGATTCGAGGGGTGCGATGATGCCGGTACGTTTGAGCTCATCATCCCAGATTCGCAACATGTCGTCGTGTGCCTGTGCGACGAGGGTGTGGCCGGAAATGCGTTCTTCAACGGCTGGCCATATATCAGCCAGGCGCGGCGCTACCTGCAGGTCAGCTGCGTGAATGTCATAGGTCGCTGCGGCATCTCCGATGTCACGCGTCGGGTTGATCAGTGAGGTGAGTGGGGCACCCTCGTCAAATGTGAAGGCGATTTCGAGGGTGCGTATGAATCCGTCGCCGTGACCGCAGGTGAGCGCGCCGCAGTATGCACGACGGCCAGTGGGCAGGCCGGTTGTGTCTGCTAGGAATGAGCGGATGCGGTGATCGATTTTCACGTCGCGCGGGTAGATGGGGCGTGTCAGCACGATGCCGTCGAGGCTGCGGCACCGTGATAGCGCTACGTAGAGTTGACCGGCGGCGAATGTACCTCCTGACAGGTCGATGACAGCGCGGTCGAGGGTTTGGCCCTGAGACTTGTGGATCGTGATGGCCCACGCCAGTTTGAACGGCATCTGCGTGAAGGAGCCGACGACGCTGTGGCGCAGGACTCCACCTTCGACGGTGGGGTGGGTGATCTCCCATGCGTGTGGTTCAACGCTGACTGTCGAGCCGTCGCGCAGTTCAACGAGCACTTCGATGTCGTCATCGACACTGCATTCGATCGAGTCAGTCGCGGCGGTCGCGGCGGTGGGGTCGAAAGTGGGAACGCGGCCGGGCACCGTAGGGGCAGTATCGGGCACGGTACCTGCTCCGATGGGGTCGGACGCGGCCTGGTCGATCCCGTCGCCTCCTGCGATCCCGTCGATCCCGACGATGCGCCCGAGCGAGCCGTTCACCCACCTGTCAGCCGGGTCGTTGGTCAGCATCATGACCTGGGCGCCAACTTTGAATGACAGCACGGGGTCGGTCGGCGGCTCGAACTTGTCGAGGTTGCCTGATTGTGCCCCGCGGCACTGGATGAGTGGTGTCGGCAAATCGTCAAGGTGTCGCCGGTTGCGCGCACCGACGATCCGGTTTGTCGTGGCGAGCGTGAGCCAAAATTCGTCCTCTGGTGGCGTGAAATCGTGGTCGACCTTGCTGTTCAGGACGCTGGTGATCGAGCGTGTCATGCGCCCCGACCTGATCGCGTTGAGCATCTGCGTCATCTGAGAATCACCGAGCTGGCGAAAAACCTTCGTCAGGTTGACGGTCGGGAACCGCTCAGCACTGTACGCGCTGGCAGAGAAGAAATACGGGGTGCCAAAAGCGGACGCGAAGTAGTCTTCTTCTCCCGTGTTGACCACGGGCGGCAGCTGGTAGAGGTCTCCGACCAGGACCAGTTGGACTCCTCCAAGAGGCTCCCCAGGGTGTGGCCCGTATTTTTCGAGGGCGAGGCACACCTTGTCGAACAGGTCGGCTCGCACCATCGACGCTTCATCAATGATGAGTGTGTCGATTGAGGCCAGCATACGCGAGAACCGCGAAGGCTTATACGTGCCGTTTCGCACGTCGTCGATCGTGGTATGCGGGGTGAATGAGAACAGGCGGTGCAGGGTATAGCCGTCGACGTTGAGCGCTGCCACTCCGGTGGGGGCGGCGACCACGACTTTACGCTCGGTTGATGCCATGAAGTAGCGGATCAGGGTGGATTTGCCCGTGCCGGCGTTGCCGGTCAGGAACAGGGACCTGCCGGCTTCCAACATGTCGAGTGCCCGACGGAATTCGTCGGTGATCTCGATGGGTGGGGTGCTCACAGGGTCATGGTCTCACAGCCCACCGGCATCTGCGGACTGCGAGTGTACGGCAAGGTCGCGGCCATCGAACAGCGGCAACAGCGCGGCGAGATCTGTTCGCTGGCCGGATGCCTGGATCAGGCCGGCGGCGTCCCCCTCGTCCCACGACAGGTTGCCGGTTGCGAGGCGCAGCCACGTGGGCATCGACATTTCGACGACGGCAGGTGGGGTCCCTCGGCGATGAGTGGTACCTTTCAGGATCTGGACGGCTCCGGCAGGAGGGACGCGCACTTCGACCGCGCGACCGGGGTGACGCTGCTCGAGCTCCTCCAGACAGAAACGCACTGCCGTCATCTGCTGTCGGCGCGGGGTGCCATCGCCCTGTTCGCGCCACGTGCGCAGCGCACCCATGCCGGCATCGAAGTCGATTTTCCGTCGAGGCGTCATGGCGACCATTCTAGGCGCTGATATACAGCTCGGGCCGTGTCATCAGGTATGCGTTGAAGTATGCGAGCTGTGAGCGCAGGTTTTTTGTGCCATCGCTGCGCCGTAGGGCGATTCTCTGGCTCCGGCAATGATGGTGGGCTTGTTCCCCAGGGGTTTGATCCGTAGAGTCGCGACATCCAGTCGAGGGCGTTCCTGAGAGCTCCGGGAATGGATCGGTTGTACTCCGGGGTCACGATCAGTACGGCGTCTACTCTCTCAACATAGGACTTTCTACCTAGACTGCGCTAAAATGAACCTGCACAGCGAGTTTCACAGTTGAGACGCAGGGGGCATGAAAGCAACGATGCATACCTGATTGCACCGTCGCCTCGTCGCTGAGCTGAGAACAACCAGAAAGGTATCAACATGGACGGAACAATGCGCGCCCAGCGCTTCTACGCCGACAGCAAGACCATGAAGGTTGAAGACATCCCGATCCCCTCCCCCGGACCAGGCGAGGTCCTCATTAAAGTTGCCTACTGCGGCATCTGCCACTCTGACCTGTCACTGATCGACGGGAACTTTCCACCACAAGTTGACGTGGTGACGCAGGGCCATGAATGCTCGGGTGAAATCGCAGAGCTGGGCGAAGGTGTCACCGGGTGGAAAGTGGGCGACAAAGTTATTCCCGTGTCCGGCAGGTCGTGCGGCGAGTGCCGTGAATGTCGCCGCGGCAACGAAGGAGCCTGCCAGAATCTTGAGCTGATGGCGTTCGCCTATGACGGCGCCTGGGCGCAGTACACCATCACTCCCGCTGCTGGCCTCACGCGAGTTCCCGAGGGTGTCCCGATGGATCAGGCAGCGATCTTGGCTGACGCTGTTGCTACACCTTTTAGCGCGGTCAAGCGCACAGGGCGGGTGTCGATCGGCAATGCGGTTGCGGTGTGGGGCCTGGGCGGCGTGGGAACGCATATCGTTCAGCTCGCCAAGCTCGCCGGCGCCATCCCGGTCATCGGGATTGACATTAACGACGCGGTCTTGGAACGTGCGAAGGAGTTGGGTGCTGACTATACGTTCCGGTCAGATGATCCGGACTTGATGGAGAAGATTACGGACGCGACAGGCGGGCGAAAAATCGATGTCGCGTTCGACGCCGTTGGTTTGCAGTCCACGTTCAAGCAGGCCATTGCCTCGTTGGATTTCAATGGGCGAGCTGTCCTCGTTGGCCTGTCAGGTCAGGAAATTGACGCTGGCCCCATCTTGTCTTTCGGTTTGCAGCGCAAGCAGGCGTTCGGCCACCTGGGCTACAAACCTGTCGACATTTACCTGTTGGCAGAGCTGTTGAAGGACGGGCGTCTTGACCTGTCGCAATCGATCTCTGGTGTGGTCCCATTGTCCGAGATCGAACGCGGTATTGAAATGATGGAAACGAAGGAGGGCAACCCGATTCGAATCCTCGTCGATCCGTGGAAATAGTTCCCCAATGATCCCGCCACGGCGGCACGCTGCGTGAAGGAACGCATCGCTGAGAAGTCAGGCCTTCACATCACGAACGCCAAAACGTAGCGAGTCGCTGGAACTGCTTGACCTCGATGTGGGCGTCAGTTCTGCGAACTGACGCCCACAGATGGGATCAGGAAACGCGAGTTGTATGCGCTGATCGCCCTGCTCCTTCACAATAGATAGCGGGGGAATTCGAGATGGATGACGTGGATTTTCAACAAGCAAAGGCGATGTACATAGCCGCTCGTAAGAAGGAGCGTGCACGTATCCGAAGCGCTCTGCAAGGTGCAGGATTCCAAGTCAAATCAGGGAACAACGCCGGGCAAGGATTAAGATCCTACACAAGCGGCGGCCGCCTTTCGCCACCTTTTGACCTTTCAAATTGGATGTGGATCGAAGCACAGCGTGATGGCGTGTGCAAGACGCCGGTTCAGCGAATCATCGGAAACAGAACCGATAATCGTCGCCAATGGCAACATCATGAGAGATATTCTTTCACCTGCCGCCAATACCAACCAGCAATGCACGAACGTTCGCACCCGGTGTTATGCGCGAAATTGATCGTCGATACCTGTTCTTGTCGTGCCTACTCGCAGTCCTTTTCACTCGCCAATGCTCAGTCTCTCCATGCCCTTGAATCAAAAGACATTTCGTCCTAAAAACCTCAGCACGAAAACAACTATAGCCCTATAGAACGGTTCGCACCTCGACAGTTTCACGTTGAAATGTCACTCAACAGCAAGCGTAGCGCTCGTTCAACGCTGTCCTATCGTCGATCGAGCCAATGGGGAGAGTAGCAGTGGAACCCCTAGAACACGTTCAATATCGAGCAGCTCCCTTAGTATCTCCAACTTCGAGATTACTCGCAAAATAACAGTGATGTGACGCCATTTAAATAGTAACAACATCAATCTGCGCGAAAGAATATTGGAACTGTACTCAACAGAACAAAACAAGAGTCGCCAAGACCCCGGTCCCTTTAAGAAGAAACTCTCTCTATACCGCGTATCTCGAACGTCCATTTTCACTAGACGAAAACAAATAGAGGAACCTGACGCACGTTATAAGATAATTGGAACCCGGATGGCTGCTCAACTTCAACTCAATCTTATTCTTGAAGTTGAGCAGCCAAAGGAACTTCCATTCAAACCGCCGCAAACACCAAACATCTACCGTGGGCGCCGTTGCTCTTTTTCAGGCAAGACCCAATCGTCGCCGCTTGGATCAGTTTGGTACCAAAAGGCAACGGTAGTGACATCATCACGACGCTCAAAAAGATAATCACCACGATCCCCGATTTGTTGGAGAGTAACTTTAAGCCTTCGAGAAAATCTCACAGGATCCAAAAGATGCCATCTATACATCCCATGTCCTGGTGGCAGATCTTTGGCATAAGGTGAAACTCGGCTGTTATCACGACTAATCTGCTGATGATACCCCAAGTACAGAGAACAATAACCCACTGATTTTGGATCTTCATACCCATCCCACTGGTCACGAAAACCCCAAGCGCCACCGACATAGTCTTCCAAGCCAGTTCCGACAATTGTGGCAAAATCTTGGTCATCATCAATATAAAACTTGGGCTCTCCTTCGCCGTACCAAAATCTCTCTAGTTGGCTCAGAAAAATGAAGGTACCAACGTAAGCTCCCGATCCCTGCGTGTCGAGAACGACATGATCTTGTCCGAGCTGGTTAGTGCCATTAGTGCGTCGCCATTGTGAGTGCAAATAACACAGATCATCGGGAAATGATTCCTCAAGCGAATAATCAACCTGATAGAAGAATCCTTCGACCACTTCAGGGTGGTCACTAACTATTTCAACTACAGCTCTTTCTCTAAATGGCATTTGGAGATAGCAGTTAAGCCCCCCAGTTGGCGCGGCGACCATAACTGAGGAAGAATAGTTAGCCACCTCGCCGAATCCACATCCAAAGAAGTCTCCAATTGGAACGTCTATGGCTGGGTTTTCCGCCGAATCCCACGTTATTCTTATCCGGATATTTCTCAGAACGAATGGCTCAGACTTAGTTCTCGCTGGCATAGTGAACCACAGGTGACGAATCTGACCGGGTCCCTTAATATCCACAATCTTGACTGTTTCTCCTGGAGGAATAGATATGCAAGGCCTACCCTTCCTGCCAACTCCTAGCTTCGAGGAGGATTTTCCTCCGTTTCCAGGCGAACCGCACGGGTTTTCTGCCGTTATAGAACGTGAAAGGACGGGGAGATTCCTCGCATAATCAGGGAAATTCATATTAGTTTTCAAGTGACTAATCCTTTTCATTTAACTGCTCCAGCAGTGACGCCCCTCGTCAACGTTCTCTGGAAGAACGCGAAGAAAATGAGCGTGGGTAACAACGTGAGTAGAGATGCGGCCGCCAGTTGGGTCACGTCAAGCGTGTTCTGTCCCTTTAGATTTGCCAGAGCAATTGGTAAAGTCTGAGAATCCGGTCCAACCAGCATGATCATCGGAATCAGGAATTCATTCCACGTCCAGACGAAGAAAAACACCAGCAAAACAGAGAGCGAAGGACGCATGATCGGGTAAACAATGCTAATTAGGACCCTGAAACGACCAGCACCATCCACCTGGGCCGCCTCAAGCATTTCTCTCGGAAATGTAGACATTACGGAGGACAACAGATAAGTCCCCATCGCTGCCTGCAGAACAGAGAAAATAATAACAACCGACCAGATCGAGTTATGGAGGCCTATTGCTTGAACACCGTAAAATAGAGGATACAAGAGTGCCTCTTGCGGCAACATCGTTGCGATCAAGAGGACAAAAATAACTCCAGTACGCCCCTTGATTCGACCAATACCAAGTGCGTAAGCAGCCAGAAGTGACAAACACGTGCCGACTAGAGAAGTTACACCTGCTGTAACTATGGAATTAAACAGAAGTCTCGAAAAATTAACCGTTTCCAAGTAACGCTGAAACGCACTCACAGTCCACTGCTCTGGTAGAGCTAACGGGCCATTGATGGAATATTCAGCTGGACTCTTGAACGAGTTAATCACCACCAAATACAGGGGTGCAAGCATCAATACGGCTACAAGGGCGGCAATTACTAAGACGCCATATTTAGTCAAAATAAAAGAAAGCGGTTTTCTCGCCTTATAGGCATCGCGAGCATAGTGAGATGTTTTTTGCATCGAACTCTTACTCCTCCTCAATTGCCTTCGACTGCCAATAGACAAGCCCACCAGCTATGACGCAGATCGTTACCGCCAAGACAGTCGCAGATGCCGCTCCATAGCCAACCTTCGATAGCTCAAAGAAGTTCCTGTACGAGAAGAAAGAAGGGACGTACGTCGAGAATTCAGGTCCTCCACGGGTCAGCACCATCACAGGCGCGAACAACTTTAGCGCGCCGATAGTTGCTGTCAGAACAACAACGAAAATGTCGGCGCGGATGTTCGGAATAGTAATATGCCTGAATCGCTTCCACCAGCCCGCTCCATCTAACTGAGCTGCCTCATACAGAGACGGATCAACTCTCTGCAAACCTGACATGAATATCACAACCGGATATCCGATCTGCAGCCATATCATCATCAACATGATTGAGTACAGCGCTAAGTCCGTGTTCCCCAGCCAGTCAGGCGCGAGTCCTGTACCTACACCACGGAGTATCTCATTTAGTGCTCCATCTCTAGTGCTTAAAATCCAACTCCATAAGACGCCCGCCACGGCGACAGGCAAAATCTGCGGAATGTAATATGTGGCCCTCAAAAATGACGCTATCGCACTATTAAAATGCCTGCCGATAAAGTCAAACAGGGTAGCCGCCAGGATCAAACCAATCACAGTCGGTATAATCGCTATCGCGAAAATCATGTATATAGTGTTCACAAAAGATGACCAAAATAGTTTATCATGCATTAGATCTACATAGTTTGACACTCCAACCCATTTCATCTCAGCCTTACCACCCTTCCAGCTGTAGAAGCTCAAAAGTGTGTTCACGATGAGAGGAAGTAGGACCACTACACAAAAACCGATAGCCAATGGTGATAAATAGGCCCAATAACTACGTCGCTCTTTATCTCTCCACCTCATAGGTCGCGTCTTTCGATAGAGCGTTAACTTATCTAAGTTCACTTGTTACTCTCGTAGTAGTCTTTCATTTCTGCGAGGAATTCCTCGCCACTCTGCGATCCAGACACAAGTCCCTGCAGCCCAGCCACCTGATGATCAAGAAGTCCGGGAACTGGATAGTCAGGGTAGAAAGACAGGCGATCTTCAGATTTTAACAACTGGAACGTCTCATTCATTTCTTTCATGCGTTCATCTTCAATAGTCGACGGATCCACCATGACCGGAATTCCACCAAGTCTTCCAATCTCACCTTGAACCGATTCACTCAGAGTCTTTTCTATCCACGCTTTCGCGCATTCCTTGTTCTTAGCGTCGCTCGGAATCGCCCACAAATGTCCCGAGGTTCCCGCCGTTAACTTCGCTTCGGGAAATTCCAACAATCCCCAGTCAAACGGAGCCTCTTCGTTGATTCGATTAAAGGACCAAGTGCCATTTGCCATAAAAGGCATTTCGCCAGCAATAAAGGCTCGCTCCATATCATCAGCTTTCAGTCCAGCAAGCTGATGACCCAAGTACCCCTTGCTAATCCACTCTTCGAGGTGCTTCGTCCCCTCTGCAAACGCACCGCCAGTAATGTCTGCGGGGCCGGCGAGCAGAATGAAGTTGTCGACTTCTTCTCGCGAAGCATCTTGCGAGATCAGCTGCCACCATGTCTGCAATACAGCATGCTCGCCCGCATTCGAGGAAATTGGCGTAACCCCAGCCTTTAGCAAATCATCGAACACTGTTTCTAGCTCGGCCATTGAGCTTGGCATTTCAGTGATGCCATGCTCAGCTAACAAGTCTTTATTGTAGTAAAATGTAAAGTAACTTGCAGTCGACGGCACGCCATACCATTCACCAGCTCCCGCATTACCATTATCATCGTATTTTGCTAGGGCTGATACAGCCCCATTCAGCTCCTTATCCCAGCCATTCTCCTCCACAAGGTCCGTCAATGGATCAAGAAGTCCCTGGGATGCTAACTGGCCCGCATCCGCATTACCCGTGTTAACGAGCACAACATCAGGCACGCTTCCTCCCGAAAGCAAAACCTTCGCGTTCGAGCGGAAAGACTCAAAATTGGTCGACGACCACTCCACATCAAGTGAGGGATTCTCTTCTTGAAACTCTGCCAGCCCTTTTTGCCACCCCTTGTACTGCGCAGTAGCTGTTGTCTCATACTGTAGAATGGTACATTTACCTTCCAGCTCCCCGGACGCTTTCGCCTCACCAGACGTTGCATTAGATGACTCACCACCTGCGCTTCCACAAGCAGAAAGCATGATGCTCAGAGCCATAACCCCAGTGCATGCAGTTCGAATTCTCGACATCATCGTCCCTTTCTAAGAATCAATATTACGGAAGCTCATCCGTAGCGATAACGTTACCTCGCATTGTTGCTATACACAAGTCACGAAAGACTACACGAAACCTCTGCCCAAGTAAAAGCAGCCTTATATTCGCTGAGGCCTCTCGGGCTTTCGACCCTCCACCACTCCTCGAGACGAGCCTTCGAAAGCCTTTAATGTTGGGCAAATAGACCATGATACGATTGAAGAACGATGATTACGATAAAGGATGTTGCCAAAGCCGCAGGGGTTAGTCCAATGACGGTGTCAAGGGTCGTGAATCATACTGGTAACGTTAACTCTTCTATGCGGAAGCGTGTATTTCGCGCGGTTGAGCAACTCGGATACGTGCCGAACCTGTCGGCATCTAAGCTGAGGAGGAAAAAGGACGCCCATTGGACAATTGGGCTAATTCTAAGAGACGTCTCGAACCCATTTTCTGCAGAGCTTCATCGCGCAATCGAAAAATCTCTTCGCGACTCTGGATCTCTAACTCTTACGGCGAGTAATGATGACGATCGGGATTACGCCCGCGAGCTCGTCATGACAATGCGCGCACACCAAATCGATGGTTTGATTATCGCACCTCCACCAGGAAACCAATCGTATCTGGGTGCAGCGGCAGAAACCGGTTTACCGATCGTTATCGTCGACCGTCCATCCGACTTCGAGCAGGTTCCCTGCGTTATCTCGGACAACTATGATGGAATGCGACAAGCCACGCGTCACTTGATTTCGTATGGACACCGACGCATAGCGTATTTAGGAGACGAAGCCTCAGTTCCGATGACCGCTCGTCGCGATGGATTCCTAGCAGGGCTTCAGGAGGCAGCAATAGACACCACTGAGGCTATTATTCGCCTCGACCAACTTGACCCAATACAGGCGAGAGAGACGGCTGTACCGCTTTTGGAATCCAATAATCCACCCACCGCGTTCATTGGCTCCAGAAACCGAATTAATGTGGCCATTATTCAAGCGCTTCGAGCGACCAAGCGTAGCGAAGAAATAGCGATGGTTGGATTCGACGATATAGAACTTGCCGCAGAACTGGATCCAGGTATGACTGCAGTTGCGCAGAATCCAATTTTGATCGGACAAATTGCTACCGCCATCCTAATAGATATGCTTGAGAACAATCGGGTTCAGGATCAGTCGGTTGTGGTATCGACGCGGCTGATCAAGCGCGGCTCAGGAGAGATTTCACGTACACAACCACTTAGCTGAAGCGGGATTCCTTTCACGCTGATACACAAGCAGCTATCTAATTTGAAGGTTACTATCCCTTGCCACAAGTTACGCGATTCTGCTTCAAACACATGCAATCACCTGGCATTTATTCGCTGACACGCACAGAAGCTAGTTTTCGCGAATTGATCTACAATGCCGCTAGGCATCCGCTTACTCTCGTATGAGGCTTTGTAATCCTGACAACGGTTTCAAACACTACTGTCTCGAAGCCAGTATCACGATCTCTTCCCAGCCATTTTGCGTATGGACTTTTGTAGGGTGCCAGAATTTTTACCGCTAAATTTTAGCCCTTTCACCATGGGCCTAATCTTGGCGGCGGCTGCATGTCTGGGCGTGTATCCACCTAGTCCGAATGCGGGCTGAAAGATAAGCGACACACAGGTAGGTGACTACTCTAGGTTTCGCAAGTGTGGTTTCTTTTGATAGTCGCTGTCCAATCTGTTGCATAAGCTGCCTCGACCGTAGAAAGGAGGTTTTGAGCGCAGCAGACTCTGTCGTCTCAACAGTGGCTCATCACGCGCATCGGGCGCACTTGACGCAGCATTGGTCACATGTGACCCCGCATGAGGGTGTGCCCGCTCCCCTGCCTCAGCCCGGGAGCAGACCTACAGTGTTACTTCACATCACTGCGCTTGCGGCGCGTTGTCAACGCAACATCTCCCAGCAAGAACACTCCAGTAAGAGATGCGATCAGGACAAGCATCTCAACACGGCGTGCTAACCTGCGGTGTGCCCGACCGACGCCACAGGGAAAAACCCACCGTACTGCAATAAGATGACCCTGATGCAAGAAACACACTTGTCGGCCAGAACATGCCAGGAACTGCGATCTCACATCGACCAGCATCTAAAGCCCGGTGACCGTCTTCCCTCGGAAAAAGACCTCGCCACACTGCTGTCGGTGTCGCGTACCACTGTGCGCGCAGCCCTCGAACAGCTCTGGCTTGAAGGCAAGGTGGAACGCCGCTGGGGTGCCGGTACATTCGTGCGCAAATCCGCCGAGCTCCCCCAACATATTGACCAGGTCTTCGTCGACGTCCAGCCGATCGACACAGTGTTCGGCACATTCGTCCAGCGTGGCCACCAGGTTTCCTACCTGGAAACCGCATGCGACAAAATCACGCCGCCACCTGTCGTGCGTCAACTGCTGCCACCGGCCACCGACGGGAAATGCTGGCGCACCACTCGCGTCATCGGTGTGGATGGGGCTCCCGCAATGCTGGTCTACGATCACATTCCGCTCAGCATTGACGGTGTTGACCTGGATCCGAGCCCGCTGATCGAGTCAGTGACCACGCTGACCAAACTCACCGACGAATGGGGTATCCGCATCGAACGCAACGACGCGACTGTGGAAGCCATATGCGCTCCGCTGGCAGTTGCCGAAACACTCGGCATCAAATTGCGCACCCCCATCCTGCGATCCACTCAAACCGCCGAAGTGCGCGACGGCCTGGCCGTTGCCGTCACGCTGATCTATCAGAACCCAGCAGTGATGAGCGCACGCGTCGTCCGCGCGCAGCGATCCAACTGACGCCCGAAGATTCGATCAGCACACGGCATCACCCTCGCCAATTCTCCAAAAAGAGTTATTGACGAGGGCGCCCGACCGCCGCGAACCGGCGACCTAGAAACGCGAACGCAGCGCGCTTTCCTGCATGTCGCGAAGCTCGGTGATGTCAGCCATCCAGCCGTTGCCGTTGCCTGAATCAGTCAGCACGTCACCGCCGGTGATCACCACCATGTCGCCACCGGTCGTACCGATGCGCGCCGCCTGCACGCCCTCAGCCTCTGCAGCTGCGTACACCGCCGGCAAGGATTCTTCGGCCACGGCCACCATCGCGCGGCCCTGCGACTCAGACAGCAACATGACGAAGTCATCCACGCCAGCAATGCCGGCTGCCTGCGCAATGTCGAAACTGCCGCCGATGCCGAAACGAAGTGCCGAATCCACCAGCGACTGGATCAGACCACCATTCGACAGATCATGTGCCGCGCGGATCAAAGGCTGTCCATCAGGGCCGTCAGCGGCGGACAGAGCTGCCAGAACCCGTCCCAGCGCCATCTCCGCTTCCAGATCGACCTTGGGTGGCAGGCCACCGAGGTGGTCATGCACGATGCGTGCCCACGCCGACCCGTCCAGCTCATCGCGTGTGGAGCCGAGCAGCACCACAGCCAGCCCTTCAGCGGTCCAGCCAGACGGATTCGCACGACGCACGTCATCCATCACGCCCAGCATGCCGACCACCGGGGTGGGGTTGATCGAGGAATCAAACTGACCTTTTTCCGTTCCCGAGGAGTTGTACAGGGAGACGTTTCCGCCGGTCACCGGCACACCCATCTCCACGCACCCGTCAGCCAGTCCTTCCATCGCGGTGACCAGCTGCCACATCGCGTCCGTATCCTCCGGATTACCGAAGTTCAGGCAGTTCGTGATTGCCGCGGGGCGAGCACCCACCGTCGCAACATTACGGTAGGCTTCCGCGAGCGCCTGGCGGGCACCCTCGTACGGGTCAAGTTTGGTGAACCAGCCGTTCGCGTCCGTTGACAGCGCCACGCCCGCACCGGATTCTTCATCGACACGCACCACGCCGGCATCATCGGGCTGTGCGAGCGCCGTGTTGCCCTGCACGTAACGGTCGTACTGATCTGTCACCCACGATTTCGATCCCTGGTTGACGTCCGACAGCACCGTGCGCAGCACCTCGTCCAACTCGGCGGCGGTTTCGGGGCGGGCAAGACCTGCTGCTTCCACAGTGTTGTCCTGCAGCTCGTCCTGCCATGCGGGACGCGCGTACGGGCGGTCGTACACCGGGCCTTCATTTGCCACGGTCTTGGGATCCACATCCACGATGCGCTGGCCGAAGTGGTCGATCGTCAGGCGGCCATCACCGGTGACCGTGCCGATCACAGCGGCTTCCACGTCCCATTTGTCGATGATTTCGAAGAAACGCTCACGGTCCTCAGGGGTCACGATCGCCATCATGCGTTCCTGCGATTCGGACATGAGGATCTCACCGGCCGTCAGGGTCGGGTCACGCAGCAGCACGTTTTCCAGATCCACGTGCATGCCGGAATCGCCGTTGGCCGCCAGTTCCGAGGTGGCGCACGAGATTCCCGCCGCGCCCAGGTCCTGAATGGCCTGCACCACGCCTGCGTCGAACAGCTCGAGGCAGCATTCGATCAGCACTTTTTCCATGAAGGGGTCACCGACCTGCACCGAGGGGCGCTTGGTGGGCATGCCGTCGTCGAAGGTTTCCGACGCCAGAATCGAGGCGCCGCCGATGCCGTCGCCACCGGTGCGTGCACCGAACAGCACCACCAGGTTGCCTTCACCGGACGCGTTCGCCAGGTGGATGTCGTCGTGACGCAGCACGCCCAGGCACAGGGCGTTGACCAGTGGGTTGCCCTGGTAGGACGGGTCGAACTCGGTTTCGCCGCCGATGTTCGGCAGGCCCAGGCAGTTGCCGTATCCGCCGACACCGGCCACCACGCCGTGCACGACACGGGCGGTGTCCGGGTGGTCGAGTGCGCCGAAACGCAGCTGATCCATCACGGCTACCGGGCGTGCACCCATCGACATGATGTCGCGGACGATGCCGCCCACACCTGTGGCAGCACCCTGGTAGGGCTCCACGAATGAGGGGTGGTTGTGTGATTCGACTTTGAATGTCACAGCCCAGCCGTTGCCGACGTCGACGACGCCGGCGTTCTGTCCCATGCCGACCAGCAGGTGTTCGCGCATGTCGTCAGTGGTTTTCTTGCCGAACTGTTCACCCAGGTGTTTCTTCGAGGACTTGTATGAGCAGTGCTCGGACCACATCACCGAGTACATGGCCAGTTCCGCGTTGGTGGGGCGACGTCCCAGGATCTCGCAGATGCGCTGGTATTCGTCGTCTTTCAGGCCGAGTTCGCGGTAGGGCATCGCTGTGTCGGGCGTGCGCGCAGCGTCCTCAACGGTGTCGGGGGTTTCGACCGGGATAGGCGCGCCTGTCGCGCCGCGGTCAGCGTCATGTGCGGGGGTCATGTCAAGCTCCAGATTCTCAGTTGCCCACAGGCTGTGTCCACATGCTTGTGGACGGTGGCACCGTCGTGCCTGTTTCCCTGTGGATCAAATTGTGTATGGGTTGTGGATAGCGGGGTCATGGACGAGGGCGAACGCCGCTGCGTCGTCATGCCTCACTTACCCCACCAATGTGGCCAGTGCGGAAGCGAACAGTGTCAGGCCGTCGGTGCCGCCATGTCCGGAAACCTCAACGGAGCCGTCCCCGCCGAATGATTTCGAGCGCTGCGCGCGACGAACCGGTCCGAAACCGCTTTCCACGGCGTGCTCGGGGTGCGGCATGAGCCCAACAACGTTGCCCTGCTTATTCGTGATGCCGGCAATGTCGTGAGCCGACCCGTTCGGATTGACATCCACGTAGCGGAACACGACGCGACCCTCATCCTCAAGCCGCTTGATCGTGTCGGCGTCAGCCTGGAAGCAGCCTTCGCCATTCTTGAGTGGGACTGTGATCGTCTGTCCCTGCGTCAGGCTCGAGGTCCACGCGGTGTCCGCGTTCTCCACACGCAGCGTCTGATCGCGGCAAATGAACTTCTGGTGCGTGTTGCGGATCAGTGCGCCTTCCAGCAGGTGTGATTCGCACAGAACCTGGAAACCGTTGCAGATGCCCAGCACCGGCATGCCTGTGCGGGCCGCATCAACGATCGGCCCCATAATGGCGGACACCGCTGCAATGGCGCCGCACCGCAGGTAGTCACCGTAGGAAAAGCCACCGGGCAGAATTACTGCGCCCACGCCCTGCAGGTCCGTGTCCTTGTGCCACAGGCGCACCGGCTCACCTCCGGCCAGGCGCACAGCGCGAGCCGCATCCTGGTCATCGAGCGTGCCCGGGAAGGTCACGACTCCGATTTTCTCCTTCGGACTCATTGCGCATCACCGTGAGCGCCCTCGTCAACGAGAAGTTCTTCGACGCGCACGACGTCCTCAATAATCGGGTTTGACAGGACTTCTTCAGCGGCGCGGCGTGCCTGGGCGAGGTGCTCATCCGTGACGGCGCCCTCCACATCCAGGTGGAAGCACTTGCCCTGACGCACAGATGTGAAGCTGGAAATTCCCAGTCGCGGCAGTGCGGATCCGACTGCTTTTCCTTGCGGGTCAAGGATTTCTGGTTTCGGCATCACTTCAACAATGATTCGGCCCACTGGGTCCTCCTGGTTTCTTAAGGTGTCGGCGGTTAATGTGGTAGCTCTGTCAAACGGTTCACTGACGTGGCTGGTTGCGCGGTTCCGGTGCCTGACCGGTGAGCAGCGTGTACGCATCAACGTAGCGTTGACGTGTCGCCTCAACGATCCGGTCAGGCAGGCGCGGCGGCTGCTCGCCGCTGGCGCGATCCCACCCGGATTCTTCGGAGGTCAGCCAGTCGCGCACATACTGTTTGTCGAAGCTGGGAGTCACCTGGCCTTCAACCCACTGGTCGGCGGGCCAAAAACGCGACGAGTCCGGCGTGAGTGCCTCATCAGCCAGGACCAGCTCACCGTTGTCCGGGTCAACACCGAACTCGAACTTGGTGTCAGCGATGATGACGCCGCGCTCGCGAGCGATGCGCGCCGCCTCCGAATACAGCTTGATGGACGTGTCGCGCAGCGCTGCCGCCACGTCGCGCCCCACCATGTCGGCTGCACGCTCGAAGGAGATGTTCTCGTCGTGTTCACCCAGTTCAGCCTTGGCTGCGGGGGTGAAGATCGGTTCAGGCAGTTTCGAAGCTTCGGTCAGGCCTTCCGGCAGGCGGATCTCGCACACTGTGCCGGACTGCTTATATTCCGCCAGACCGGAGCCGGTCAGGTATCCACGCACCACGCATTCGATGGGATACATGGTGAGCTTCTTGCACACTACTGCGCGCCCTGCGACCTGGGCGGGCACCGGCTCATCAAGCAGATGGTTCCCCACAATCGAATCGAGCTTGTTCATCCACCACGTCGACAGTCCTGTCAGCACCAGGCCCTTGCCGGGGATTTCGGTGGGCAGAATATAGTCGTAGGCGCTGATACGGTCCGACGTGACCATCAGGAGTACGCGCCCGTCCTCACTTTGGTACAGGTCACGCACCTTGCCAGAATTAACGTGTGTCCACCCGTCCAGTTCGACTGCCTCACTCATTTTCTTCTCCCTCACTCCTTGCGCTGAACTGCTGATATGCGTGTGCCTAGGCGCTGAGTCCGTCTGGCCATTGCGCGATGTCACGCCGAAATTGGCATTCAGGGAAGTCAATGCGTTCGATTGCCTCATACGCTGCGCGGCGTGCCTCGCCAATGGTTGCTGCACGCGCCACAACGTCCAGCACGCGTCCCCCATCAGCGACGAGGGCGGCGCGCGCTTCACTGTCCTGCGCTGCGTCAACTGTCTTTGTGCCGGCGTGGATGAGGTGGACTCCAGGCAGTTCCTCTGCGGCTTCGGCTCCGCGGATCGTTTGGCCGGTGCGCGCACGAACGGGGTATCCAGGTGAGGCCAGGACAACGGTGACTGCCGCATCGTCACTCCAGGTCGGGGCCGCGACTTGGTCAAGGGTGCCGCGCGCTGCCGCGTCGAGCAGGTCAAGCAGTGGGGATTCGAGACGCTCGAGGACGACCTGTGTTTCCGGGTCACCGAAGCGGACGTTGAATTCGACGACGCGCACTCCGTTCGAGGACATCGCCAGCCCGCAGTACAGCAGACCGGTGAACGGTATGCCGCGCTGCGCCATGCAGCGCACCGTTGGTTCTGCGATGGTGCGAACAACCTCGTCGGCAAGTCCGTCGTGGAGCCACGGCAGCGGCGAGTAGGCACCCATTCCACCGGTGTTCGGGCCTTCGTTGGCGTCCTGAAGGCGTTTGAAGTCCTGTGCCGGAACCAGTGGGACGACGTGTGTACCGTCGCTGATGCAGAACAGGGAGACTTCCGGCCCGTCGAGGTAGTCCTCGATGACAACGGCACCGTCGGGACGGTCCAGGCAGTGGCGCGCGTGCTCGCGTGCAGCGTCAGTGTCAGCGGTGACCAACACGCCTTTGCCTGCGGCCAGTTGATCGTCTTTGACAACGTGAGGGGTGGTGCATGTGCGGAGCGCCTGGTCAACCTCGTCCATCGTATGACAGGTGAAGGAGCGGGCAGTGGCGACGCCGGCCTCGTCCATGACTGTTTTGGCAAAAGATTTTGATGCTTCGAGGCGGGCAGCTTCCTTGCCTGGGCCGAAGCATGCGATGCCCTGCGCGCGAACCGCGTCAGCCAGTCCGGCGACGAGGGGGGCTTCCGGTCCGATGATGACCAGGTCAGCGTTCAGGTCGCGTGCGCGCTGCGCGATGGCGTCGGAATCGTTGGGGTCAGCGGGGTTGACATCACCGAAGTCCACAGGTGTGGCGATGCGGTCGATTCCGGGGTTTCCGGCTTGAGCGAACAGTTCAAGCGGTGTGCCGCGTTCAGCCAGAACACGGGAGTGTGCGCCAGTACGGATCAGTGCGCGCGCGATGGCATGTTCGCGCCCACCATTGCCAATGAGCAGAACCTTCACACCTTCAGCCTACCGAACTGTCAGGCCGTAAACGACGCCTCAGTCCCCTACTTTCGGTTAGACCAGTCACCCCCACAGGCTTTGTCATGTCCTATGTCGAGTACATATGACCGGACAAATGTGGAGCAGCCTGAGGGGGTTGCCGGCTGCAATGCGTGTGTAGCGTGAGCAGAGTCTGCCGGCTGCGAGCTGTGGAGCGGGCACAGACTCAACCGCCACCCTCATCATGCGAAGCGAGCGCGCCGAGGTGCCCGAGCCGGTCGTGTCACCACTTCCCGTTCGGCCTGGTGTCGCGGCTGCCATCCAACGGATCGACGTCACTGTTGGTTTCCTTCGAGCGCCGGTTGAGTTCCTCGCGACGGTCCTTCTCCTCCTGGGTTTCATCCGCGTACGGATCTTCGCGCTTTTCCGGAGCAGGCGTGGAGTTCGGATCATTGCCTTGATCGGGCTTCGGCTGGGGCTGACGGGTGCCGCCACCCTGGCCATCAGAATCGTCCTGTTCCCCGTCCTTTCGATCCTTCTGACCGTCAGGCAGCTGGTCATTCGCACGATCGCGCTTAGGTGAAATGCGGTCATTTGTCTGATCCGCCGGCGAGGACTGCTGATCGGACTGCGAGCCAGAAGGTGAGTCAGAGTCGGAATCCGAGTCGGAATCTGAATCTGAGCCGGAGTCCGAATCCGACCCGCCACCGCTTTGCGGCTGGTCGCTGCTTTGCGACTGATCACTGCTCTGGGATTGATCACCGCTTTGGGAATTATCGCCACTTTGTGACTGATCGCTTTGCGGCTCGTTGCCGCTTTGAGACTGGTCACCACTTTGCGGCTGACTGGTGTCATCGGGCGCCCGGCAGATCTGAATCAGTTCGAGCGCCTCGTCGTAGGTATCACGCGCGCCCAGATGATCACCCTGAGCTTCCAGCCCGTCAGCCATGATCTCTTTTCCAACGGCCAGGTTATTCCTGACCATGCACTCATAGGAGTAAGGCTCGATCGTGCCGTCCTCGTTCCTGACGGCCTTGGGCACCAGCTCGAACGCAGTCGACAGCTGAGAGACACCGCCGTCAACCTCGCCTTCAGCCAGGAAAGTCGTGCCCTTGTTGTAGAACGCAAGCCATCGCTCCGGTCCGCGCTGAGTGACCGTCATCTGACCGTCGTAGCCGCCCATCGCTTTGTCGTAGTTTCCGGAGCGGTATGCCACCCCAGATGCGTGCGACCACAGTGTCAATCCGATCAGGAATGCCGCTGCCAGCAAGACGATCAGCATGAGCGGCAACGTCCACCACAATAATGCGAGCGACCCGCGGGCACGGGTCTTCGACGCAGCTTTACCGGCAGAGCGCCCACCGTGTGACGACGCACCTGCACGCGAAAGATGCGCGCTGGCATCGTCATGTGGAGCCTGCGCACTGGCTCCGCCCGCAGAGGATTGCGGACAAGCAGAGTCGTACGGTGGCTGATCAGATGACATGAGCCCTCCTCATCTTGCGCATGCGGGCCACGATTGCCGAGGCTTCCCATGCCAGCAACACGGCAAACACCAATGCGAACGGCCAGACGTAGTAGCGGTACACCTCAACTGTGTCACGTGACTCCGATATCAGCTTGCCCTCAGAGTTGAACTGAGCAGCATGGTCAATAATCGACCCGTTATCGGGCGAATGGACATAGTCAGCACCGAGCTGACTGGCGACCTCACGCAAGGCACCTTCATCAGCAGATGAGATCCCGTCCCTGGAAGGGTCCTGCGGGTCGGGGATGTAGCCGGATTGGGATTGATCGAGTGAACGCGCCTTCATCCGGCCCCCCTCGGCAGTTCCATACCCGATGACCAGCGCACCGTCACATGCCTCTGCCACTGAACGCCAGTCCCCAACTCCCTGCGAGGCGTCCTCGGTGTTCTCCCCATCGCCCATGACGACGACATAGCGCGAGTTTCCGCCGCGCGATTCCTGAGCTTTGGTGAGGTAGCTGCGCAGGTCACTCACAGGGCGCGCCAATGATGAGCCCTGGGACGAGGAGGACAGTTCCTGGCCCATGATCTGCATGTACGAGTCGATCGCGCCGATGTCGCTGGTGACGGGCAAAACCCGCTCAATGTCACGATCCCACGTGAAGATTGAGAACCTAGCGGCAGGCATGTGGTCAACGATCGTGGCGACATCCGCTTTGACGCCGTCGAGGCGCGGCAAACGGTCAGGACCATAATCTTCGGCCGCCATCGATCCTGTGCGGTCGATGACGAACCACAGTTCAACATCCGAGGTGGTGCTGTGCGACTCCTGCCTGATGGACGGGCCGGCAAGCATGAATGTCATGAGTGAGACGATCAGGAGGCGGCGAACCAGATTCACGCGCGAACTCATCGCACGTCTGCGAGCGCCCCAGACGCACAGTGCCACGCATGCAATAAAGAAGATGGCGAGGACCCACAGGGAGATAATGGGGCGGAAAATCACGCGTCTATCTCCTTCGCCTCAGCTCGGTTGCCTGGTGCGCCGACCCGTTCCCACAAGTGGAAACCTCCTGCGAGGAATGCTCCCCGTGAAGGTCGCTTCCGCCATAGGGGACTTCTCGCGCAGAAACTCAGGTCTGCAAGTACCACAGTAGCGGAAATCTGAAAATTGGAACATCCGTCACGACCCATGATGCTCAAGTCGTTTTCCATCCGTTACGCTCGTGTCATCACAGCTGCCTCACACTAGCGCGGGCAGTGGGCTGGCGGCGCGCGGGAGCACCCACACGCCCGAGATATCACGCTCTGCTCTCCCCACACAGGCGCGGATGCATCGCTGCACCCCACGAGTAAGCGCCCGGCCAACTCCGACTTACATGCCCCACGTGCTGCGAATGGCCTGGGCAAGCATGCGGGTTTCGGTGACCAGGTCCGTGCCGAACACGGTGGCCTTGTCTTTGTCGCGGCACGCTCGGGCCGCCAGCCACTGCACCTGCAGTCCGTCAGAAAGAGCTACCAGACAGCGCGCGAGAGATCGAGACGGCGCATCCGGTCTTACAGTTCCCGCTTTCTTCCCTTCGTCAAAAGCGCGGGTCAACATTTCAATCGTTGTGGCGAGGTGACCGGTAAACCATTCATGAGCCGGATGCTCATCGCTCACGGCAGCGCCACTCATCACCGAGTAGAGCGCCACCCCGGTGGGATCCTGCACATTCCGTTCAATCAGGTGCACCCACTGGTCAAGGAGCTTCCACGGGTCGTCGGTCGAATCGAGGAGGAATTCCTCGTGAGTTTTCTGGTCACGCTGGGTCAGAACGGCCGCGAAAAGCGCATCCTTGGACGGGAAGTAATGCAGCAACCCGGCTTTGGAGATCTCCGCTGCCCGCGCGATCTCCGCCAGAGATGTTCCCGCATATCCCTGATGAGCGAAAAGCTCGACCGCCTCGTGCAGGACTCGGGCGCGCTTGTCTTCACTGCCGGCGGGAGGACGTCCCGGCTGACGGCGCTTTCGTGGTTCTTCGCGTGTGGCCATAGTGTGATTGTTCCCCGAGGATGGCTCATTTTCAATCACCATGCGCAGCTCACCGGTTTTCGACATGCTGTCACGCTACAAAACAGCAACAAAGCGACCATATTGCGGGCGTCAGTGCCTCCTCACGCTTCGCGCAGCCACCGACCGGTCCTCTGCGTTTCCTCGCCCCACGGCGCCGCTCACCCTGGGAGCAGCCCATCGACGCCACGCGCCCCGGCGCCACTGCGCAGAGGCATGCGCTCCTTGATGTCACCACCATCCCTGAACCGTCAATCGCCGGCGATGACACGCTTCTAGTCAACGTTTTTACGCCTCATCCCGGCCGCACCGATGCGCGCGCACCCGTCATGGTGTGGATCCACGGCGGTGGATACGTCGCAGGGTCTCCCTCGTCCCCCTGGTACGACGGGAACGCCTTCAACCGCGACGGCATCGTGACGGTCAGCGTGTCGTATCGCCTTGGCTTCGACGGTTTCGGCTGGGTCGACGGCTCCGATGCGCCCACGAACAGAGCGCTGCTCGATCTGATCATGGCGCTGACCTGGGTGCGAGACAATATCGCGAGCTTTGGCGGTGACCCCGATAACGTCACCGTGGCCGGTCACAGCGCGGGAGCAGCCTGCATCCACGCACTCATGGCATCCCAGCAAGCCGAGGGGCTATTCCACGCCGCCATCTGTCAATCTCCCCTGCCCATCACGCTGACCGTTGACGACTCTCACGTCACGGCCGTACACATGGCCCTCGCAGCGGGTATCCCCGCCACCCTCGACGGTTGGTGTTCCCTGAGCGAGGAAACCATCTACTCCGCTCAACAGCACCTCATCATCGCGCTGGGCGAGACGGCACAGATGCAGGTTGACGCTGACGGTTGCGATCCGCTCACCATCGAATGCCCGCAGCGTTCCCCCTTCGGCCCCGTCATCGGAGACCCGGTCCTGCCTGATCACCCGGCCGTAATTGCGCGTACGCCCGGCCACACCTCGGTGCCACTGCTGATCGGTTCGACGGCGCACGAGTTCGCAGGTGAGAACGGCACAGGCACTAACCCGGCCACCACCGAGCAGGCCGCAGCCATTGCCTCCGCGCTGCAGACGTGCGGCTGGACCGCGGACGATGCCCGCCGATTCGTCGCACGCTGGAGCGCCTTGCGCGACCCTCGCCAGATCCTGAACCAAGCGATCAGCACCGAGCCGCTCGTCCACGCCCCGCTTCGTCGCTGCCTGCAGTCCAGGGACGAGGGTGGCGCTGCTACCTGGCGCTACTGTTTTCAATGGCCGTGGCCGCGTCAACTCTCCCAGCACTGCTTCGATCTGCCGTTCTCATTCGATGTGCACCACAATCCAGAAGCTCAGACCGCGTTGGTACGCTTCCCCACTGACATCGAGCCGCCGCAATCCGCGCTCACCACGCTGCGCAACAGTTTCGACGCGCCGGTTTATGACGGGGAACTGGATGAGGACAGTCTCTCCATGCATGAGGACTGGGTGTATTTCATTCGCCACCACAGTGCGCCGTGGCCGCGGTGGGATCCGCATTCCGCGCAGGTGCGCCTGTACTTCTAGCGACCGACAGCGTCCACGTTTTCAGCGCCATCTGCGCCCGCACTCTCAGCAACCACACGTGACAGTGGCGCCGCGGTCCCCTCGTCAATGACCCTGACGAGCGGTAGTGGTGCTAGATGCGCATCCATGCCGCCAATGCAAGCAGGCCGAGCAGGCACCAGCCGCCGAACGACAGAGCACCTTCAGGCCGGTCCGTTTCCACAACCTCACCCGTTGACAGTTCGGCGGTCTGCTCATCCTCGATCTCCTGCACCACCGAATCTGTCAGGCTCGGGTCACCCAGCGCGTACATCTGCCCACCGGTGCGTTCGACCTGCTCCTGCATCTCTTCTGCTTCACCGAAGCTCAGGGACAGGTCCGGGTACAGGCCCGTGACAGTCACGCCGTACTCGATCGCCAGGTCAGTGGCCTCCTGCAAGGTATACAAAGGCGTGCCCTGAATCATGTTGTCGGTGGCGAACAGGACCGTGCGTGAGCGCTCCTTGTCTGTGTGGTCGAAGCCGTACACACAGGACGCCAGGCCGTCACCCGACTGCGAGGAGACGATGTCGGAGGTGTCCGGATCAGGGTCGTTGGGGTCAATATCCCAGATCTTCGGGTCATTGATGTGGCGGAATAAACGCTCCACCTCCGGTGTCATGACCCAGAAACTGTCCGGCAAGTTGAAGTTGCCGGAATCGATCGTGTCAATAATCTCGGCAAAGACTTCATGCACCATGTCGTAGTCATCGGTCAGAGGAAACACAATCCAGGAACGGCCCGACCACAGCTGCAGGGAGACACGCTCGCCGGCAAATCCCGACACAATCGAATCGAAGGTTTCAATGATCTGCATGTCGTATGGCAGCATCGACCCTGACGCATCCAGGCACATGATCATGTCACGAGACTGCACGCTGTGGTTATCCACTCGCCGGTCAACCGGCGATGCCGCCACCACGGCAGTGCTCAACGTCAAACCCAACAGCAGCATCACCACACCCAGCAACGCCAGGCGCGAAAGGTTTTGCAGCTGGCGGTACTTCGGCAACGTCCGCACGAACCCACTGTTGGCGACCCACGCTTCGTGGCGGTGAGCGCGCGACCGGTCACGAAAGAAGATCCAGCTGGTCAGCGCCCCTAAAACGACAATGCCGATGACGACGGCAATAAACAGTGGGAATTTCATGAGTCCACCACCTGCCGCGCCTGAGCGATCACGGCACGCGTGTCAGCCTGGTTCTCCTCCTGGAACGAGGGGTCTTCGCACGCGTTCAGCACGTCAGCCAGCTCTGTCCACGTGGGCACCAGCTGGCGGATCTCTTCAACGGTGGCCACTTCCAGGTCACGCCCCGTTCGCTGAGTTCCCAGCGCACGCATCAAACCGGCAACGGCCAGGTGCACGCCGCGTGTGTCCAGGTCGCCCTCGTCCTGCCGGGCGGCAATCTGCGTGAGAAGTTCGTTGTAGCGTTTCTTTTCGGCCTGTGAAATCGTCATCAGTTCGGGGTGGTCCGCTTCGCGCGCATTGCGCCACCTCCACAGGCAGATCGACAGCCATGCAATGACCAGCAGGATCAGGACGCAGCCGGTGATCCACATCCAATGCGGGTAGGTCAGCGTATCCTGCAGCGAATCAGTGGGCACGACCGCTCCTTTCAAGCGCTGTGACAAGGGCACCAGGCACCGCCGCAACCGAATCCATCGACACCTGAGTGACCCCCACTCGCGCCAGCATCTCCGACACTGCCTGCTTGCGTTGACGCGCCACGATCGCGGCCTGCTCCGCCAGTTTCTTGTCACCGATGACGAATTCAGGCAGCTGACCGGCGTTGACGTCGATCACTTCAGTCCCTTTCGGCAAGGATGCCGCCAGCATGTCCCCCACCTGCATGACGATCACGCGGTGACGCACTGTGAGGCGTTTCAGAGCCTGCTCATCGGACAACTGCGGGCGCGTCTCATCTGTCACGATGACGATCAGGGATCGGCGGCGGGTTGCGGCGAACGCCCTCGTCAATAGCCTGTGCATGTCCGAGGGAGGCGCTGTCAGGTCGATGTTCGCCTTGAGCTGGCGCAAAATCATCTCCGCATGCTGGTTGCCGGAGCGAGCGGGCACGTGCCGCAAACGACGTGAATCGCCCGCAACCATACCTACCTGGTCGCCGCGCATGGAAGCCAGCCACGCGACAATGCGGCACGCTTCCAGGGCAACTTCGTTCTTTGACTCCCCCGAAGGTGCGAGGGCGCCCATGGATCGCCCGGCGTCGACCACCAGCATCATCTGCACGTTGGCGGTTGCTTCACGACGCTTGACGATGGGTTCCCCGGCTCGGGCGGTCGCTTTCCAGTCAATGTCCTTGACATCGTCGCCGCGCTGGTAGACCGCCATGTCACGAAACTCCATGCCCCGCCCGGTTCGCTCGGACGAGTGCCGACCTTCCATCACCGACAGGAGACGCCGCATGACAGGCAATTCGACGCGAGTGCCGATTGCCTGGAGCGTGCCGCGAGACGTGCCTGATGCCATGATGCAGATCCTTCTGGGTGTTTACGGCACCGGGACGGCGTTGAAGACAGAATCGATCAGGCGATCCACGTCCACACCGTCAGCGATCGCATCATAGGTGCGGATCATGCGGTGACGCAGCACTGCATGGCGCATCGCTTTGATTTCCTCAGGGGTGACGTAGTTGCGACCTGACATCAAGGCGAGGGCCTGAGAGACGCGCATCAGGGCGATACCGCCGCGCGGGGAGGCTCCTACGCGCAGCAGTTTGCTCACCGGCTCGACGTAGCGAGGACCCTGGCCGCGCGTGGTGTTGATGATGTCAACGATGTAAGCCTTCAGGGTGTGGTGAATGAAGACGCGGTTCGTCATCTTCTGCAGCGTTGTCAGATCCTCGAGACTGATCGGTTCTTCCTGGATCTGCGCATCCATCGTGCCCGCATCGATGCGTTCGAGGACTTCGAGTTCTTCACGAGGCTGAGGGTAGGTGATGATCTGCTTCATCAGGAAGCGGTCCATCTGAGCTTCGGGCAGAACGTAGGTGCCTTCCTCTTCGATGGGGTTTTGCGTAGCCATGACCATGAAGGGTTTGGGCAATGGGTAGTTCACGCCGCCGATCGTTGTCTGAGCTTCCTGCATGGCCTCGAGCATGGCTGACTGGGTTTTCGCTGAGGAACGGTTGATTTCGTCCAGGAGCACGAGGTTGGCGTGAACAGGTCCGAGCTGCGTGACCATTTCGCCTGTCGCCTGGTTATAGACCTGCGCGCCGATAATGTCATTGGGCATGAGGTCAGGTGTGCATTGGATACGCCTGAAGGAGCCGGATACTGCTGAAGCCAGGGTCTGGGCTGCTGTTGTCTTGGCCAGGCCAGGGACGGATTCAAGCAGGATGTGCCCGCGTGCCAGCAGTGACGCGATCAGTGCACGTCGCAGGTCATCCTGTCCCACCACACGGGAAGCGAAAATGCGTTCCACCCGAGACAGCAGGTCTCTGGCGTGGGAGAGTTCCTCGTCAGTCAGATAGTTCGGGCTCTGGCTCATGAACAGTATCTTTCTTCTTGAACTGTGCGATCGACGCACTCATTGTCTCACTTTGGTTGATGCGCCACTGAGGCTAGTCTACGTTCAGGAAGATCACGATGGCTAGATAAAGACGAAGGGGCCCGTCTGGTTTCCCAGACGAGCCCCTGAACGTTCAGGCTGCGAGCCTCACTGGGAGACTACGCACCACCGATCTGCGGGTTCTGCAGATCGCATCGTCACTTGGCAGCTGCAATGCGATCGCGGAACTTCTTGAGCTGCTCGGTAATTTCTGCCGGCAGATGATCACCGAACTGTTCGAAGTACTTCTCGGTATCATCCATTTCGGCTTCCCACGCCTCAGGATCGATGAAGAACAGCTTGTCCCAAGCCTCTTTGTCAAGATCGAGTCCTTCAAGGTTGAAGTCCTCGAACTTCGGGTACAGGCCGGTGACGCCTTCGATGGCTTCGACCTCGCCGGCTGCGCGGCGAACGATCCAGTCGAGAACGCGGGAGTTGTCGCCGTATCCCGGCCACATGAACTTGCCGTCCTCGTCCTTACGGAACCAGTTGACCTGGTAGACCTTCGGGAACCTGTCGCCCAGTTCCTTCTGCATCTCCAGCCAGTGGCCCCAGTAGTCAGCCATGTTGTATCCGCAGAAGGGCAGCATGGCGAATGGGTCGTGGCGCAGGGAGCCGACTGAACCTTCAGCAGCAGCGGTCTGCTCGGATGCAACGGATGCACCAATGAACACACCGTGTGCAGGCTCGTACTGCTCAGCAACCAACGGAACGTTGGAAGCGCGGCGGCCGCCGAACAGGATTGCGGTGACCGGCACGCCTTCTGGTGCTTCCCAGTCGGGGCAGATGATCGGGCACTGCGATGCTGGAACCGTGAAACGTGAGTTCGGGTGTGCTGCCGGTGCATCGGACTCCGGCGTCCAGTCCTTGCCGTGCCAGTCGATCAGGTGCTCAGGCACGTCGCCGTCGATGCCTTCCCACCACACGTCGCCATCGTCAGTCAGTGCAACGTTGGTGAAGATGGAGTTGGCCTTGGCGGTTTCCATTGCCATCGGGTTGGTCTTGTAGGACGTTCCGGGGGCAACACCGAAGAAGCCGGCTTCCGGGTTGATGGCGCGCAGGGTGCCATCGGGACCGGGGCGCATCCATGCGATATCGTCACCGACGGTCTCAACCTTGTAGCCGTCAATGGTCGGCTGCAGCATAGCGAGGTTGGTCTTGCCACATGCTGACGGGAAGGCAGCGGTGATGTGGTACTGCTCGCCGGTCTTCTCAGAGGTCAGGCGCAGGATGAGCATGTGCTCCGCCATCCAGCCGTCGCGGCGAGCCATCGTCGATGCAATACGCAGTGCGAAGCACTTCTTACCCAGCAGAGCGTTGCCGCCGTAACCGGAGCCGTAAGACCAGATCTCGTTGGTCTCGGGGAAGTGCGTGATGTACTTTTCGTCGTTGCACGGCCACTCGGTATCGGTCTCGCCCTCGGCAAGCGGCTTGCCGACGGAGTGAACTGCAGGAACCCACGGCTTGCCCTCGTTGATGAGGTCCATAGCCTTGGCACCCATGCGGGTCATGATGCGCATGTTGCACACAACGTACGGTGAGTCGGTGATCTCAATGCCGAGCTGAGAAATCGGGCCACCCAGCGGTCCCATGGAGAACGGCACCACGTACATGGTGCGTCCCTTCATCGCGCCGGTGAACTTCTCCTTCAGAGTTGCCTTCATCTCCTTGGGATCTGCCCAGTGATTCGTCGGGCCGGCGTCTTCTTCCTTCTCGCAGCAGATGAATGTGCGGGATTCGACACGGGCGACGTCAGACGGCAGAGAACGAGCCAGGAAGGAGTTGGGGCGCTTCTCTTCGTTCAGACGCGTGAACATGCCTGAGTCAACCATCTGCTCAGTCAGACGATCCCATTCTTCCTGGGAGCCATCAGAGAACTCGATGGCATCAGGTGTGGTCAGAGCAGCAATCTCGGCCACCCAACTCACGACGTCTTCGGGAGCATTTGATGGCGCTGCGGAGCGGACATCTTGTTCGGTCACGGACATACTTTTGCCTCCTGAGGCACTCGGTACTCCAGGGCGCGGTCACGCCCTCGATCTACGATCCCATCATCTCGCACCATAGGGGTTTTCGCTAGGGCGAATAGTCCCACCGCTGGTGTGTCCGACTCCACATTCACCGCCGGTTTGGCGCACGATTCCGCGCCAACCGTAGAATAAAAGCGTGCGAAAATCCTTATTTAGCTCGCCAGCACACCTGCACGTATGCGCGAGGATTGCGCGAAATTAACTGCTTGTGTGAAACTTGCAGCGATTTGCCCTAATGTTAACTATGTCTGACAGACATGTGAATACTGGGAGTCCGTATGCCTTTACGTAAGTCCGATGGGCCGTCGTTTTTCGATCTACTCACTAAGCAAGCAGCACTTTTAGTATCAGCTGTCGATCTTCTGGGATCCATGCTCGGCTCGCTGCCCCTGGAGCGAGTCGCCCTCCGCGACAAGCTTCACGAAATTGAACACGAGGCAGATGAGCTTAACCATGCGTTAACGAAAAAGCTCAATATGTCGTTCGTGACCCCGTTCGACCGTGAAGACCTCGGCTTCCTTGCCGGTCGGCTCGACGACTGCATGGACTACATGGACGAGGCTGGCGACCTGATCGTGCTGTACGGCCTCGACGACATTCCCGAGGACGTCGCCACGCTCCTCGCAGCACAGATCAACGTTCTGGTGCGCTGCGCAGATCAGACCGCGACCGCTCTGCCCGGCCTGAAGTCTCCACTTGACCTGCGTGACTACTGGGTGGAGATCAACCGCCTCGAAAACGAGGGTGACAAGGCCTACCGTCACACTCTGACAGCACTGTTCGACTCCTCTCTGGATCCAGTCACCATCATCAAACTCAAAGACGTCGTGCAGGTTCTTGAGCGAGGAACCGACGCATTTGAGGACCTCGCCAACGGTATTGAAGCCATTGCCGTGAAGGAGTCCTGAAGCGGTGGATCTCAATCTGATCCTTGTCGTAATGGTGATCGTCATCGCCCTGATTTTCGACTTCACCAACGGATTTCACGATGCTGCCAACGCAATCGCGACGTCCGTGTCGACCCGCGCGCTGACCCCCCGCGTCGCCTTGATCATGGCCGCCGTCATGAACATCTTCGGCGCGCTCATGGGCACGGAAGTAGCCAAGACTATCGGTGAAGGCATCATCGACATCTCTCACTACTCTCTGTCAACGGATACGGGTCTGCAGCGCGAGGGCCTCGTCATCGTTCTGGCGGCCTTGGTGGGAGCGTGCACCTGGAACCTGATTACGTGGTGGTTTGGGTTGCCGTCCTCGTCATCGCATGCGTTGATCGGCGGTCTGGTCGGTGCCGGGCTTGCGTCCGCGACTGCCGTGAAATGGACCGGCATCGTGCAGCACGTCATCGTCCCCATGTTTGCCTCCCCCGTCATTGGCTTCCTGCTGGGTTTCATCCTCATGAAGGTTGTGCTGTGGTTGTTCGCAAACTTCCCGTATCACCGCACGATGCGTAACTTCCGCCTGGCGCAGACACTGTCAGCTGCAGCAATGGCATTGGGCCACGGTCTGCAGGATGCTCAAAAGACGATGGGTGTCATCGTCATGGCCCTCATTGCAGGCGGCTACGGTGAAACCCACCAGGTGTTTGACCCTGCCACCGGCGACATGCAGATTCCTCTGTGGGTCAAGCTCGCCGCTGCAGGCGCGATCTCTCTTGGCACGTACTCGGGCGGCTGGCGCATCATGCGCACCCTGGGCCGCAAGATCATCGACCTGGATCCTGCCCGCGGTTTCGTCGCGGAGACCATTTCTGCCGCCGTGCTCTACCTGTCGGCGTTCGTCTTCCACGCACCGATTTCGACGACGCACACCATCACCTCGGCAATTCTGGGCGTGGGTTCAACCCGGCGATTCTCAGCGGTGCGCTGGGGCGTGGCTGGAAACATCGTGATCGCATGGTTCCTGACACTGCCCGCTGCGGCGGCAGTGGCGGCAGTGCTGTTCTTCGCCATCCACGGTCTGGTTGGCATCGTCTAGAAGCACGTACGATCCCCGTACAGGTCCGCCGAATCACACGTGCTCCCTCTGAGCGTCCGCACCGGACTTTTCGACGATTTCGCGCCGGTTTTCGTCGAAAATTCTCTATCTTTTTCATGCCCCGTTCGATACCATGAAAGTGTCCTGACAACTCAGCTGTCGCCTCCGTTGCAGGTGGCGTTTTCCTCTCATCCACTCATTTACGAGGGCGACTGCGCGACGCTAAGTGAGAACGATATGCTGAACTTTCAAGACCTTTCTTCTTCGCATCGCCCGACATCACGAACCGTGTGTGCAGCGTTGAGCGCATGCGGGTTCGCAGTGGCGGCATCCATGCTGGCCGGGTGTTCGTTCCTCGGATCGGGTAACGACACGTCAGCTTTTGACCTGAAGGTTGGCCAGTGTATCGAGGCCCCGCCTGAAGATGAGATCGTGGAATCCCTGCCCGTAGTTGAATGCTCGGAACCCCATGTCGGCGAAGTCATGTACGACTATGAGATTGACGCCCCGGAGTACTCTGAGTCGCTGTCGGATGAGGCCACCGTTGAGTGCGCGAAGCACTTCGAAGAATATGTCGGTGTCCCTTTGGAAGCCTCGCAGTTGGACGTGGCGCCGTTGAGCCCATCTGAAGATTCATGGAAAGAAGGCGACCGCGTGGTTTCCTGCCTCATTTTCCACGAGACTGGCCAGACACTGAATCAGTCAGTTAGGGATTCCAAGATGTAATGCTCCGCGTAAAGGTTGAAAACGCGATAATCGTGGGGCGCCCTCGCCAGTGATTGACGTGGGCGCCCCACGGCATACAAAACCCGGCGGGCAACCCCTCACCCTATGTCTGACAGTAGGCCGCGAGGCCTCATAAGTGGTGAGAAGCTGCCCGCCGGAAGCATTGCCGGGCCAGGAAGCCCGCGATCTTATCCGAAGCGTCCGGAGATGTAGTCCTCGGTCGCCTGCTTGGACGGATTCGAGAAGATCGTCTCGGTGTCGTCGAATTCGACGAGCTCGCCGGAGCCGCCCGTTTCCTTCAGGTTGAAGAAACCGGTCTTATCCGACACACGCGATGCCTGCTGCATGTTGTGCGTGACGATAACGATCGTGTACTCCGACTTCAGCTCGTTCATCAGGTCCTCAATGGCGAGCGTGGAGATTGGGTCGAGAGCCGAACACGGCTCATCCATCAGGAGCACCTCGGGGCGCACAGCGATGGCGCGTGCAATACACAGACGCTGCTGTTGACCGCCGGAAAGTGAGGATCCCGGAATGTCCAGCCTGTCCTTGACTTCGTTCCACAGGTTCGCACCGCGAAGTGACTTTTCAACGATCTCGTCCTGCATCGCCTTGTTCATACGTCGCGCGTTGAGTTTCATGCCAGCAAGCACGTTCTCACGAATCGACATCGTGGGGAACGGGTTGGCGCGCTGGAACACCATGCCGACATGGCGACGCACCTGGACGGGGTCGATCTTCTTGTCGTAGATGTCGACGCCTTCCAGCTCAACTTTGCCTTCCACATGCGCACCGGGGATCACCTCGTGCATGCGGTTCAGGGAACGCAGGAATGTCGACTTGCCACATCCTGACGGGCCAATCAACGCGGTGATCGCGTGGCGTGGAATTTCCACCGTCACATCTTTCACGGCAAGAAAATCGCCGTAGTAGATCTGTTCATCGGTGATATTGAAACACGTCGTCATCGTTTTAACTCCGTCTTTTTTCACTGTCAGATTTGAAGGCGACGCGTCACGTGGCTCATCGTAAGCGCGTTCCGTCTGCGTTGCCACGGCTGTCTGTGTGCCCTGCCCCGCGGGATTATCCATTGTGCTCATCGTTTAGCGTCCTCCCTTGGGAGCAAAAATCTTGGCGATCACTCGGGCAATCAGGTTCAGAACCATCACCAACAGGATGAGGACGAGGGCGGCCGCCCACGCCCGTTCATAGTTGATGGTGGGTACGCAGTTAGCCACACCTTCACGGCAGGTGGCCAGGCCCTGCGAGTACTGTCGGTAAATGTATACCGGCAGTGTCGCCATGCGGCCATCCATCACATTGGCGTTCATGCGTCCAATGAAGCCTGCGGTGATCAGCAGCGGGGCTGTTTCACCGATGACGCGGGCGATAGCCAGCATGACGGAGGTAGTCAGGCCTGCTGCAGCGGTACGCAGTACGACTTTCACCACGACACGCCACTTTGGCACGCCCAGAGCGTAGGCAGCTTCACGCAGTTCGTTAGGAACCAGGCGCAGCATTTCCTCACTGGAACGCACCACTGTCGGGATCATCAACACCGACAAGGCGATCGCGCCGATGATGCCTGCTCGATAGGAGGGGTCGTACAACATGAAGATCGAGGCGGCGAACAGACCAGCAACAATCGAGGGGATGCCGGTCATGACGTCGACGAAAAATGTCGTGGCCTTCGACAGGAGCCCGTTGTTACCGTATTCGACCAGGTAGATTGCCGTGAAGATACCGATCGGCGCAGAAATCAGTGTCGCCCACAGTGTCACGAGTGTGGTTCCGACCAGTGCGTGGGCGATACCGCCGCCCACTTTACCGCCGAACATGCCGACCATATCGCTGACGAGGAAGTCCCACGTGGTGCGCAGGTAGCCATTACTGATCACCGTGACCAACACCGTGACCAGCGGAATCATGGCAAGAGCGAATGCGACAGTCACCAGTACTGTCACGAAGCCATTGGTGAGTTTTCTTCCGATTGGCAGCGACTCATGGATCGGGCTCTGATGGCCGCGATTGTTGTCTGAATCGGAAACGTCCTTCGGCGAAGTGTTCGTACCAAGTGTTGCTGTGCTCATCAGTTCGCTCCTGAGAATGCGGCTCGACGCGAGACGATCCAGCGCGCAATCGAGTTGACGATGAGGGTGATCGCGAACAGAGCAAGACCCGTTGCGATCAGAGCCGACGAGTTGATGCCCGTTGATTCGGGGAACTGCAAGGCAATGTTGGCCGCAATCGTGGAGTGCTGACCTGCCTCGAGGATGTGCCATGAAATATTGCTGCCGACTGACAGCACCATGACGACAGCCATTGTTTCACCAAGAGCTCGGCCAAGGCCCAGCATGGACGCTGACACGATACCGGAGCGTCCGAACGGCAGAACGGCCATCTTGATCATTTCCCACTTCGTGGCACCAAGGGCCAAAGCAGCCTCTTCGTGCAGGCGCGGGGTCTGCAGGAAGACCTCTCGCGACACGGAAGTAATGATGGGCAAAATCATGACAGCAAGGATCACCACCGCGGAGGCGAGTACACGGCCCGTTGGGGACACTGTGCCGGCGAAGAGTGGGAACCAGTCGAAGTACTTACCCAGGAAGTCATAGAGCGGCATGAGGATCGGGATCAACCAGATCGCACCCCAGAGGCCGTAAATAACGGACGGAACTGCCGCAAGCAGGTCAACGAGGTATCCAAGAACCTGGCTGATACGCGGAGGTGCGTAATGGGAAATAAAGAGGGCGACACCGACTGCAACAGGAACGGACAGGAGCAGTGCCAGCACTGCTGCCAGGATCGTGCCGAATATCTGCGGCGCCGTGAACTTCCAAATCGTGACTTCCTCAGCCGACCCCATCATCTTGAAACGCAGGGAAGGGTCGGAAATCGCGGGCCACGCCCGCAGCAGTAGGAAGATCGCTACTGCTGCGAGCGTGCACAAGATTAACGAAGCAGCGGCGGTTGAGAGGCCAGCGAAAACCTTGTTACCGATTCTCCCTGGCGTTCTCTCCCAGCTCTTATTCTTCGTTGTTGTAGGTGTCGTAACCAACGCGAACCTGTACCTTACTTGATCTGGTCCAGAACGCCGTTGATTTCACTGCGCATTGCTTCGGAGATGGGAGCCGCACCAGCGTTGTCGGCTGCCATCTGCTGGCCTTCCTCGGAAGCCTGGTATCCGATGAATGCCTTGACCAGTTCGGCCTCGTTCGCATCCTCGTAGGTGGAGCACACGATTGAGTAGGAGATCAGAATCAGCGGGTAGGAGTCGTTCGTCTCGGGCACGCGGTTCACGGACAGTGCGATGTCGTTAGCATCGCGATCCGCAACGCGCTCAGCCGTTTCAGCGGCCTTGGCTGCTGTCTCAGCGGAGAAGGAGACGTAGGTTCCGTCGGCTGCTGCCAGTGCGACAGTTCCGAGGTTGCCGGCCTGAGAAGCATCGGCGTAGCCGATGGTGCCGTTACCGGCCTGGACGGCCTGGACAAGTCCAGAGGTCTTGTCACCGGATTCGCCACCGGAGACTGGCCATTCCTTGCCTGGATCCGTCGGCCATGCCTCGGGAGCAGCTGAGTGCAGGTAGTCGGTGAAGTTCTCGGTCGTACCTGACTTGTCGGAACGGTGAACAGGGGTGATGGCGAGATCTGGGAGCTGGGCATCCGGGTTTGCCTTGGCAATTGCCGGATCGTTCCAGTTGGTGATTTCGCCGGCGAAGATCTTGGCGATGGTTGCGGCATCCATGTTCAGGGAGTCGACACCCTCAAGGTTGAAGATAACGGCAACCGGGGAGATGTACACCGGAAGGTCCCATGCAGGTCCACCACAGCGTGCTTCGGCTGCTGCGATCTCGTCGCCTTCAAGCGGGGCGTCCGATCCGGCCCATGCGACCTGCTTGCTGGTGAACTGTGTGATACCGGTACCTGAGCCAACTGCCTCGTAGGAAACAGTCACATCAGGGTTAAGTTCGTTGAAGCCTGCCTTCCAAGCTTCCATCGCGGCTTCCTGGGAGGACGCACCCGAACCGGCAACCGAACCTGAGAGGTCAGTCGCAGGTGCAACTTCATCCTGAGCTGACTGAGAGTCGCCGGATGCTCCGTTGTCCGCGCCTGTGCTTTCCGCTTTGTCTCCGCCGCCGCAAGCAGCCAGAGCGAGCGTCATGGTGGTGGCACCTGCCAGAGTGGCGAGAAGCTTTGTACGAGCATGCACTGTCATTGATCATCTTCCGTTCTGCCGCCACTGTGGCGGCGCGTTGACGATAGACCCGGAATGTCCCGGATATTGCTCACGCTAAGAGGGGGAAGTGACAGCAAAGCCGGTTAAAGATGAACAAATGGTGAACTTGCACGTGAGGGTGCCCACACAGTTATAAAATTGTAACCTTTGCCCGGTTTTTAGGGCCTGAAATTCATTCAAACGTGACAATTCCGGACGCGATTTGCGCCCGTTAGAGCGTCGCCAGCTTGGTGAGAGGGCGATACGTTTCCACGGCAACAACGCACGGGCCGCCCTCGTGCATGACGATATGAGCCAGGAGCATCTGAGCAGTCTTGAGCCACGGCGACTCCGCTGGGAACGCGGCGTGCAACGATGAGAGCGAGTACGAGCGTATCGGCTCAAACAGGGCAGGCAGCGTGGGCCTGTGCGCGCAGATAATCGTCGGCGCGGACCCGGGGTTTTCAATTGCTTCATTGACGAGGGCGGCGCCTGCGGCCGGGTTGTCTGTCATCGCGCTTTCATCCAGCTCGTCGAACAGCTCCATGCCGATGCCGGTCAGTGACGCGTACGGTCCGACGGTGGACGCACAGCGTCGCCACGACGAGGACAGGACCTTCGTGATGCCAAATGCTGACATGAGATCGATCAAGTCGATGCTCTGGCGAACGCCGATACGCGCCAGGGGGCGATCCGCATCCGACCCTTCCCAACGCCCGCGCTTCACGGCCTTTGAGTGGCGCACAATGGCCAGCGTGGAGCTGACAAGTCCACCGCTTTCAGCCAGAGCTACGAGCTCATCCAGCAGACGACGATCGCCTCGGCGGGTCAACGTGCGGCGTGCAAGTGACGGGCTCACCCAGCGCGTATTGTCGATCTCGCGGCGGGAGGCCTGATGGACAGGCGGGCGGCTGAGCAGTGCCGGAGAATCGGGCTGGCAGGCCTGTCCGACCCAGTAGTGGACCTCCTTGATGTGGCCCGCGCCAAGTCGGTAGCGCTGAATGGTCAGTGGCGCTCCCAGCGTGACCGGCAGGCCGGTTTCTTCTTCCACTTCCCGCACGGCGGCCACCGGCAGCGGCTCGTTGAGTTCAGTCTTACCTTTGGGCCACGACCAATCGTTGTAGCGCGGCCGATGGACCAGCAGGACCTCTATGTCATCGGGATCAATGACGTCACCGAGGGTGGCGTCGCGGTCAGACTGCGTAAATCTCCACACCAATGCACCGGCGGCTCTGACTAGCCGGCTCGGTATCGGTGACGGATGGGAACGGGACACGTCATAAGCGTATCTGACCCAGTGCCATGATGCCGACGATGGGCAAAAATACGATCGACTCCACGCGGTGGGCGGGCCGCCGAGGCTTCCAGCTGTGGCGCAAACCCCGTCCGCGTGTCCCTTAGCTGCGGCCGACGACGCGGGCAGATGCCTCCGCCATCAGTGTTTCCTGCAGATCCTCCAGACGTTTGCCCTCGTCATCGCGGTTGTGCCGCTTCCACGTACCGTCATCTTGCAGATGCCATGAAGAGGTTGTCGGCGCCACGCCTCGACGCACCAGGTCAGCAAGATAACTAACCTGCGACGGATCCACGATACGCACCAGAGCCTCCACGCGGCGATCCAGATTGCGGTGCATCAGGTCAGCCGACCCGATCCATACTTCCTCTTCGCCTTCCGGGCCAAACGCGTAGATACGCGAATGCTCCAGGAAGCGACCCAGGATGGAGCGAACCCGAATATTCTCCGATAAGCCGGGCACTCCGGCCTGAATTGCGCAGATACCTCGAACCAGCACATCCACCTGAACACCGGCCTGGCTGGCGCGGTACAGAGCATCGATCACTGCCTCGTCAACAACCGAATTCACCTTGAAACCGATCCAGGCAGGTTGACCGTTCCGCGCGCGCTCAATCTGCTGGTAAATCCGCTCGATCAAACCGGGTCGGATTTCCAGCGGTGCGACCAGCAGGCGGTGGAACGTGGAGCGTGGCGCGTAGCCGGACAGTTGGTTGAACAGTCGCGTCAGATCCTGACCCACATCGCGGTTATAGGTCAGCAACCCCAGATCCTCGTAGCCGCGCGCCGTCTTCGGGTGGTAGTTACCGGTTCCCACGTGGCAATAGCGTCGCAGCTGATCGCCCTCCTGGCGCACCACCAGTGACAGTTTGCAGTGCGTCTTCAGACCCACCATGCCGTAGACGACGTGCACTCCGGCGCGTTCAAGCTTGCGCGCCCACTCGATGTTGGCTTCCTCGTCGAAACGGGCCTTGATCTCCACGATCGCGACCACCTGCTTGCCGTTCTCGGCCGCTTCGATCAGCGCAGACACAATCGGAGAATCGCCCGAGGTGCGGTACAGCGTCTGCTTCATGGCCAGCACATTGGGATCACGCGCAGCCTGCGTGATGAAGTTCTGGATGGAGGTGGCGAAAGAATCATACGGGTGGTGCAGCAGCACGTCGTGCGACCGGATCGCGCCGAAAATATCCGTCGGGCGCGCCGATTCAACCTCTGCCAGTCCGGCTGGAGTCACCGGCACATACGGTTCATACTTCAGGCGCGGAATATCGAGTGCCTGCAGCTCATTGCACAGCGTCAGGTCAAGCGGTGCCGGCACCATAATCACGTCAGCGGGCGTGATTTCCAGCTTGCTGATCAGAAAGTCCAGTACGAAGCGTGAGATCGTATCCTCAACTTCGAGGCGAACCACCGGCCCAAACTTTCGGCGCAGCAGTTCTTCTTCCATCGCGGTCAGCAGGTTTTCCGCATCATCCTCTTCTACTTCGAGGTCCTCGTTACGGGTCAGTCTGAACGAGTGTGCCTCGACAATCTCAACACCTGGGAACAGGTGGTCCAGGTGCGCGGCAATGACTGATTCGAGGGTGATGAACGTGGCGCCCTCATCAGTGTCGACATAACTTTCCGCGTTCCCCTCGCCCATTGCGGAGTCGATGTTGATCAGTCGCGGCATCGACGGCGGCACCTTGATGCGCGCGAAGTGCAGCTTCGAGGTAATCGGGTTGCGCACCACGACCGCGAGGTTCAGTGACAGCCCCGAAATGTATGGGAAGGGGTGCGACGGGTCCACGGCAAGTGGCGTGATGACGGGGAAAATCTGCCGACGGAAATAAGTCGTCATCCTGGAGCGCTGGTCATCTGTGAGCTGATCCCACCCGCGCAGATGAATCCCTTGCTCGTCCAGCCTGGGCAGGATGTCGTTCTGGAACTCACGGGCCTGACGCTCGCTGAGTTCGCGCGTGCGCATCTGGATACCGTCCAGGACCTGACGCGGCGACAGACCAGCGGCAGACGGTTTGGCAATGCCGGCGTTGATGCGGCGCTTCAGTCCGGCCACACGCACCATGTAAAACTCATCAAGGTTGGAGGAGAAAATCGCGGAGAACCATCCGCGTTCCAGCAGCGGCACATCCTCATCTTCACTTTGCTCCAGGACGCGCTCGTTGAACGCCATCCATGACAGTTCACGATCTGCGAAGCGTTTGTCCGGCAACTCGCCGAAATCTTCAACGGTCGAGGCTGGTGCGGCGCTGGCCTGGGCATCTTCAGCGCGCTCCTCATAGGAGTTCGCGTCGGCGCCCACCGTGATGTGCTCACCATCCTGGATGCCGCCGGTAGCTTCGTCTTCCTCGTCGTATTCGGAGTCTTCGTGTTCGACACCGACGAGCTGTTCATTGTCGGCAGGGATCACCAATTCGCTCGCCAGGGCAGCTTCAACCGCGCTGCCACTGGTGACGTGAGCGCTATGAGCGTCACCCTCGCCGTTGGTGTCGTCTGCTGGCCAGTGTTCATCTGGCGCCGAGAATGTTTGGTCCGAATTGCCTGCATGTTCCGGGTTCGTCATCATTCTTCCTCACACTGGCGACTAATTGAGCGCACCGATGTGCGCTTCTTCAGCTGATCGGTCAAGTTCATCTGCGGTCTGAATCAGCGCGCGGGCGCGCGTGGTGACGGGGTATGCCAACGGGTCCCGCGGGTCGACGATCCATTTGCCGCCCTCGGCGTCTCCAGCTGCAACGATCCGCATCGCCCGTGACGTTGCAGTAATGATGTCAGCCAGGTCGTCGTCGTGGCGGCGCCCTTCGAGCAATTGGTCAACCTCGTGTACCACGTGCTCCAGATCGGGAATGTCAACGGGATGTTCAAGGCCGGGGATGATGTCCGCATGGCTTCCGCGCACAAAACGGTCGCAAACCAACGCAGTGTCGCGGTGGTACCAGCGCGACCACAGGTAGACTCGCCACAAGGCTCCGGGCAATGTGAATTCCGGGCTGCGTGACCACATGTCGGCCAGCACGTCCACGCCTTCCGTGCGCACGGCGGTGCGCAGGCGTTCGATTTCGTCAGGTCCGAAGTCGTCGTCACTGACTCCCATCAAAGCCCATGCTGACGAGTGCGCAATCGCAGACATTTCCGCAGGGTCGGAGTCGCCGACGATTTGTTCGGCGTCGGCCGGGTCCAGCATTGCTGGCCGACGAGGGCGACGCTGTTGGCTGTTCATCTGTGACTCCTTCTCGGTGATATGACGAGCCTACCGCCTGAAGGTGAACGGCGTTGATCAAGTAGTTGAACGGAGTGGGCACCCTCGCCAATCCTGATCCGAGGGGGATCGTGGTTTTTCCCACGTCACGCCGATTAGTGCAACGTGGGACTGATGCATTACCATGCTCTCATGGGCCTATAGCTCAATTGGCAGAGCAACGGACTTTTAATCCGTGGGTTGGGGGTTCGATTCCCCCTGGGCCTACCATTGTGATGTGTCGGGGCATCGTTGACAATCAGTTAGCGGTGTCCCGGTCTTTCACTATATGGCCGACCTTGCCGCGTATGCCCTAACCGCAGATCACTCGGTGGAATGCGACTGCTGTCCGGCCACAACACACCAGAACGCGCACAATCCCCTAGATTTAAGCCCTCCGTGTGTATATACCCCTAGTTCTAACCTCGCCTCGTGCACATACCCCTAGTTCTAGCCCCGCCTCGTGCACATACCCGTAGATTTAAACCCTCCGCGTGCACATACCCCTAAAAAGTCTTGTAAAAATGCACAATCCCCTAGATTTAACGCGTGAGGCTCGAGGCCGCCGGAAGCTACTGACGGCTGACCTGCGGAAATAGGTTTTGTCCTTTTGGGGTGCCGACTTTAGCTAGGGGAATGTGCACCAAAGCAGGGAAGATCTAGGGGAATGTGCGCGGTCACGCCTAAGATCTAGGGGGATGTGCACAAATGCGCGTCTATTTGAGGGGATGTACACCGAGCCGTTTAAAGCGGAGAAAAGCGTACAACCTGCGCACAGTGCTCCAAGACGGAGACGGAATCAATCCGAGACAGAGCCAGGCATCAATCCGAGATGCGGCCGCACGGACGCAGACGCCAAGGCCACACGCAGGCGCAAAGCTTCGGAAGGTACGGCGGTGCAAACACTCATACAGAAGCTCGCCAAACGAGCTTAAACGTCAGGCGAGCTGAAGCGACATGCAGACGCCACGCGGGCTTAAGCATCGAACAGACGGCAAGCAGGCTTAACCGTCAAGCGACCTCAAGCGGCGAGCAGACATACAGAAAGGCCCGGCCATTTCTGACCGAGCCTTTCCACAGTCTGCGGATCCGCTGACGTTACTTCGTCAGGGAGTTCGACTTACCCTGAATTCCGAGGAATACGCCGATAAGCAGGAATGCCACGACTGCGCCGATGATCCAGCGAAGCACTGTGCCCACTCCAAGCGCACCAGCGATCCATCCCGCGATACCGTAACCGGCAGCACCCAGGATAATAGTCCAGATGATGCCCATACCCTCGTCGCCCTTCATGAAGACGCGAGCGATTGCGCCGATAACGGCGCCGGCAATAATCATCCACAAGATGTCCAACATGATCGTTCTCTCATTCTGTTGATCAGCAGAGACATCTTCATGATCTCATACGTTTTGCGTCAATGCGAGACCAAATACGGCCAGTTCTGGTCTAGCGGACATCTCGCCCGCATCTGCCCCGTCAAGTCGGCGTTGACGCAAGCTGCTCGCGCTGCAAGGTCACAGCAAGGCAGTCGACCTGGAACAGCTCAGGCAGGTAATAGCGGCGCTAGCGTCACCCTCGTCGATGATGCGGCTGAGGCGGGTAGGAGGCGAGTCCGACAGCAACTGAAATCAACACAAGACCCACCAGAGACCAGGCACTGGGCAGTTGCCGCAATGTCACCGCACCGATCAGCGCCGACGTTGCCGGCAACAGGGAGTTGAACAGGGCAAACATGGCGGCACTGAGGCGGCCCATGGCGAGCGCCTCCAACGAGTACGGGATCACCGTTGACAAGACTCCGACACCGACCGCCATGACGACCAGTTTCGGTGAATTCAACGCGCTAACCGCTCCGACCGAAAAGAACGGGGCGAACACAAGTGCGGCAGTGCCACAGCCCAGCGCCAGATTCGTGATGCCTGAGCGGCGCGACGCGATCGACTGCCCCATCACGATGTACCCCGCCCATAGGGCTGCAGCCCCGAGCACCCAGGCCGCACCAACGAGCTGCCTGGTGTCGCTCAGATCCAGTCCGAGGCCACCGATGCAGGCCACTCCGGCAAAAGCCAGCGCTCCTGCGATACGTCCGGACCAGCCCCCGGAGGTCACCACCGCAACCGTTACCGGGCCGAGGAACTCCAGGGAGACCGCCACGCCCAGCGGCAGAATGTGGATCGCCTCGTAAAAGCAGATATTCATGCCGCCCAGCACGATGCCGAACAGGGCCGACGCAGCCAGGTCACGCGGATTGAAGCGCCATATACGAGGGCGGCGCCACGCCAGCAGCACAACCGCACCCGTTGCGATGCGGACCCATGCTACTTCAGCGGGTGTCATAACGGCGAACAGGGTCACTGCCAGCGCTGCACCGAGGTACTGCGTGAGCCCCGATCCGACCAGAAAGAAAGGCGCAGGGATCGCGATTGACGCAGCTCGCAGAGCGGAGCCTTTACCTCGGGATGCAGGTCGGTGTACGGAAGCAGGTCGGTGTGCCGATAACGGTTCCGGTCCCGGCATCAGTGCTCTTCAAAGTCGAGGCTGACAGAATTCATGCAGTAACGCAGCCCTGTTGGCTGACGGGGAGCATCGTCAAAGACATGACCCAGGTGAGAATCGCAGCGAGCGCACCGCACCTCCGTGCGCACCATGCCGTGTGAACGGTCCTCACTGGTGGTCACAGCTGCATCTTCTGGCTGATAGAAGCTCGGCCAGCCGCACAGAGAATCGAACTTGGTGGTTGAGCGGAACAGTTCCGCGCCGCACGCTTTACAGCGGTAGATACCCTCGCGATCCTCGTGGAGCAGTGCACCGGTGTGCGCCATCTCAGTGCCGCCCTCGCGCAGGACGTGGTATTCCATGGGGTCGAGTATGCGGCGCCATTCTTCCTCGCTGCGCACTACCTTGCCGATAGTGTCGGTAACCGCTTTGCCGTTACTGTCAGCAACCGCTTCGTCGGCGTTGCCATTAACCGCCCCGCCGTCGTTGTCACCGCTCTCCCGCAGGTCGCGGGCTCCTTGATCATTCTGCGTTTCACTCACGGCTCGATCCTCCCAGTAGTCCTGAGCCCTTTTCCTGGCGGATCTGCGACTCACGTTTTCTTTCTTCCAGTACTTCCGGGTCAGGGCCCGAAAATGCGGCACTGCGCTCTTCCGCGTCGGGCGAGCCGGAAAAGACCCGCTCCCCCGTCGTGGTTGTCTCATCGTCCGAGTCTGCTCGACCAGTCGCGTCTGCCACTGCACCGTCGGGGTCGCTGCCGACCTGGTTCGCACTGGCCAGATCCACACTCGTATTGTCCGCACGTGCAGAGCTCGCATCGCCAGCCTGTGCACCGCTGGTGGGCGCACTACTGCCCGCTCCCGCGCCATCGTCATCGGCCTGCTTCTTGGGCTTGCCATCTGCTCCAATGGCCGGCATCACGGCAGTTTCCGCTACGCCTGACACAGAACGAGCTATCTGAGCCGCTCCCCCTGCAGACGCTGCTTCCGACGCCTGGTTAGCCTGACCAGGAGCCCCGCTGCCAGCATCGGACTTGACACGCAGATGCCCCTGCGCCTGCGCAATGATCGTGTCAACCTCTTCTGGCGTGAACACATGGGTCGTGCCCGTACCGTTCGCATGAGCAGCATCCCCAGCGGCGTCTGCTCCCCCGCGGCCAGTCCGTTTCGCCGCTGCGGCAGGACCGTCCTCCGCTCCAGATCCGGCGTTCTCTGCTCTTTCGAGGCGGTCGCGGTTGCGCTGCGACATGGCCCGTCGACGCGCCCTCTTCGCGCGTTGGCGCGCCGCCAGCATACGAGCAGCGTGCACAGGGTCGAACGGGTCTCGCTTGTCACCATCATGCGTCGCAGCATCGCCGTGGTCACCCTCGTCAGTCTTGTTGTCCGAGGGGGACCCACCGGATGTATCTGAACCTGCAATACCGGATAGTTCAGTGGCCAGGCGCGCGATCAGTTCCTGGGACTCATCCTTTGTCACCTCTTTGATCTCGCGCGGCTGAATGATGCGGGCGGGACGCGCCCACGGGTATTCCTTCGAGATCCACGCGATGAGCTGCTCGCGCATGAAACAGCGCAGATCCCACAAGTTACCCGAATTCGACGCTGACAGGGAGACCCTGACGGTGACTGTCTGATCAGTCGAATCAGTCACCTGCACGGCCCAGGAGCGGCGATCCCACAGATCCGTGCTGTTCAGGAGCTGCTCGACTTTTTGACGCACCACCGCCACCGGCACCGCCCAGTCGGTGTAGATCTCCACGGTGCCGAGGAGTTTGGTGGCCTTGCGGGTCCAGTTTTCAAAAGCAGACGACGTGAACTTCGAGGACGGCACGATCAGGCGGCGATCATCCCAGATATGCAGGACAACGTACGTCAACGTGATCTCCTCGACCACTCCCATCGTTTCCTTGTCCCCCACGACGACAACAATGTCGTCAACACGGATGGCGTCCGTGAAAGCCAGCTGCAGGCCGGCGAACACGTTGCCGAGCGTGGACTGGGCGGCAAGACCGGCGATCACGGAGACGATGCCGGCCGAAGCAAGCACCGTCGTCAACGCCTGCTGAGCCCCGGGGAATGTAAACAGGACTGCGGCAAAGCCGAGGATCCAGACCACGACCTGCAGGACGCGGCGCAGAACCTGAGCCTGAGTCTTGAATCTGCGCGAGCGTCCGTGATCGGAGCGGTTGCGCACGTGCGCGGCGTCTTCGATCACCCACACGGCGGCGGCGATGACCCATGTCGTTGCCAGGAGTGCGAGGATCAACAACCCGTGGTCGAGATATTTCACCCACGTGGGCTGATTGCTGACATCGGTGCTGCCCAGCGCAACAGCGCATCCGGCAAGCGCACCCCACGCCATAAGTGCCCAGTACGAAGGCGCGTGGATGCGGCGCTGCAAGGCTTTCAGCAATCGAAGTTTGCGGAGCGCAAATCGGCTGACGCGCGCAAGAATGAATGCGACCACAATTCCGACCAGGATGCCTACCACGATTCCGAGGAATACGCTAGCCACGTCGAATGCGGTTTCAACAGCTTCGGCAGGTGCAGAGGGGTCCCCGATCGGCATAATTGTGCCGAAAACGAGGCTTGACTGCGCGCGGCAGCCCGTGAGAACGGCGGAGAAATCAGGTCCGAAAACTGTCATACCCCTAGCCTAGAAGCTTCCAGGCTCATTTGCGTTCGGTGAGAGGCTTCACATGGATCCGTTTTGCACTCGGAGGTCATTCCTGCTTATTATTCTACTCGTCGCCGAACGACAAGTTCGTGGACAAGGCCCCCATCGTCTAGAGGCCTAGGACACCGCCCTTTCACGGCGGCGACACGGGTTCAAATCCCGTTGGGGGTACGATCCGTGTCAGCCCTGCTGGGACGGGTTCAACAAGTGAATAAGGTAGACTTTTCAGGTCTCACTTTTTCGAGGCCCCGTAGCGCAGTTGGTTAGCGCGCCGCCCTGTCACGGCGGAGGTCGCGGGTTCAAGTCCCGTCGGGGTCGCTGACCCACCTTTTGGTGGGGTTTTGGCTCTGTAGCTCAGTTGGTAGAGCGTTCGACTGAAAATCGAAAGGTCACCGGATCGACGCCGGTCGGAGCCACCACTGCTTCAGCTCGCAAAATTCACGCGAGTTTCTTTCGAAATCATTGTCGAGCGCCATTTCGCGTTAGTCTTCATCGTCTTGCGCTTCCTCGTCGTCAATGATTTCTTCACGAGGTCCCTCAACTCTGAGCATGGAACGCAAACTTTCGACGGAAGTCAGTTGCTGTGCGAGCTCCACATCGTGTTGATGAACGAATCCCTGCTCCGCCCCTTCGATCAGTCGCTGGCGTTCATCTTCGACAAATTCCTGCACCTCTGCAATATCAACACCTGAATCTTTCTCCAGCGCTTCTTCAATGATGATCAGCAGTCTCAGCAGTTCGAATGTGACATCCGGGCTGTGGGAACAGAACCTTCGGATGGGAACGACAAAATCTTTCAAGAAATCTCGCACAGTCGGGGTCGGCACAGATGCAACGGGCTGCCCCTTATCGTTCAGAATCACCTCATGATTCGGAGGTGAGACAACCAGGCCTCGCAGCACCGGTGTTGCTCTGGTGATCACGTGTCGCCCAGTTGACGGGTCGTTGGTTCCAGTGGACAACGCTCGCACGACGATGTCTGCCAACTGGTGAAAAGACAAGCGCAAATCCTGGTCGGACACGCGTTCAGCTTCAACAGACACCGCTGAGTCGGCCAGTTTGCGAAGCTCGTCGCCACTGAGCTCACTGTCTGAGGTGTCAGCAGCAGATGTCCCACGTCGTTCGGCCCACGCCCACGCGTAGGTATGTCCGGCACTTACTGCATCGCCGGGCGCGACGGTGAACACGACGCGCTGTCCGTGTTTGCGAGCCCACCTTGCCGCCGCTTCCACATCAATGGAACGCACATATCCCGAGAAGTGCCCACGAACGTCATGCGCGTGCGGTGGGATCTCGGGGATCTGGCAGGCGACGTCCCATTTCTCTCGGTGCGCATCCAGGAGACGTTCTGCACGCGTGGCTACCTGCTCAATAATTGCGTCCACTCGCACCATTCGCACCACCGCGCTGACATACCAGACGAAAGTCGCGATAGCCAGAAATACCAGCAGCATTGCGATCGCCATAGCGAGCTGCGGAGGGGTCTCGCGTGACTCGGCTGATACCGAGCGTTGCAACACAACAACGTAGACGAATACGCCGATGAATACGCCAAAGATTCCTTTCACAGCCCGGGACTGGATGTAGTCGCGCAGCAACTGGTGGGAAAACTGACCAGAAGCCACCTGCAACACGATCAGTGTCATGGAAACCGTGGTCGTCAGCACCGTCAGCATGGAGGAGGCGATGAAGCCCAACAGAGAGGATGCTGCCGAGATATCTCCGGGCCAGAAGATTCGAGAAATGAGCCATTGAGTGGGCCATGAGATCGGTGCCAGGACTCCCGCCGCTATCGTGGCAAGGAGGGCGGCTACGAGCGGTGGCACCCACAGCTGATTCGATACCAGATACTTGATGCGGCGAAAGAAGGTCATAGCGCAATAGTAGTTAGAGACCGGATTGCGCCGACTTACATTGACCGAGCTTCGCTCAGACCACTCTGGAGGACGGCACATGAGCGAATAACTGCATGCTCGATATCCTGATGACGTCGAGTAACAGCTGCAACGTCAACACACAGCGTAGGCGATCACGTTGCCACAGATAGTACTGCGGCGGCACAGCCCCGGCACAACGCCGTGAGCCATACCGCCGCAGCAAACAATTCCCACGTCCACAGTTCAGTGAGCCAGACTTCCACTGCCAAGTGGACCTAGACTGCTCATGGACAAATCGTTACTGCTCCACGCGGAACAGATCCATCACGTCCGGATTATCCTCAAGCCACGCCTGAGTATCCCCGACCAGGTTCTTGCCTTCTTTCTCGTTCAGGACATAGTTTTCCAGCGAGTACAGCTGTTCGTCCGTCAACGTCAGGTCACGGATCATATCCGCGATTTCGGGGAACTCGTCGGAGAATCCGTCACGGGAGAAGGAGTGAACCTCCTCTGCACCGCCCAGCGCCTCATTCGGGTCCTCAAGATCACGGATGTCGAACGCGTCGTATGCCCAGTGAGGCGACCACAAGGTGACGACAATATCGTCTCCGGAATCCATTGCCCCCTTAAGGGCACCGAGCATGGTGGCGGTCGAAGAAATCTTGAAGTCCATTCCCTCTAGGCCGTACTGTGGGATGACCTCATCCTCAGTGACCTGAGTCAGGCCGGCACCGGCATCAATTCCGATGATCTCATTGTTGAAGACATCAGCATTGTCAGCCAGCTCCTCAAGTGACTGGATCGGAGCATCTGAGTTGACCGCGATGGTGAGCTTGGCGTTGTCGTACCACACGCCCAGGTCTTCAATTCGGTCACCATACTTTTCGACATAGTCGGCGTGTGTGATTGGCAGCCAGCCATCCATCAGCAGATCGAAATCGCCCTCGGCCAGCCCCGTGAAGATGACGCCGACTTCCGCGTCCTGCAGCTCGACGTTATAGCCCTGTTCTTCGAGGGCGACCTTAGCGAGGTTCGACATGACGATTCCTTCATCCCAGCCGGACGGAACGCCGATGCGGATGGTGTCACGTGCCGTCGCCGATGAGCCACCGGCAACGGTACCAACGATTGTCCACCCGAATGCGAGGACGAGGGAGGCGATCAGCGCTATCGGCTTCACCAGACGATCAGTCAGGCTTCTGGGCGCCGCATCTGACTGTGCGTGCCGCCCGCTACGCGACCCCGTGACCCTGTCAAGGAACATGGCTAGAATGACGACCGACAGGCCTGCTTCAGCGCCGAGAGACATGTTCACTCGGTTCAGCGCGGTCACCACGTCAGCACCGAGGCCGCCCGCACCGACCATGCCGGCGATGACCACCATGGACAGTGACAACATGATGACCTGGTTGATGCCACCCATGATCGTTTGCTTAGCCAGGGGCAGTTGTACCTGGAACAGCACACGTCGTGGAGTCGCGCCAAAGGCGTAGGCCGACTCGACAACTTCCTTGTCGACCTGTTTGATGCCTAGTTCTGTGAAGCGGACTGCCGGCGCGATTGCAAACAGGATCGTCGCCACGATCGCTGGCACGACGCCCACCGAGAAGAGAACCACGAAAGGAATCAGGTACACGAACGCAGGCATTGTCTGCAGGAAGTCCAAGATGGGTCGCAGCGTATAGGAGGCCCGTTTCGATCGAGCCGCCCAAATACCCAGTGGAATGCCGATCAGAACGGCGATCGCTGATGCCAACAGCACCAGTGACAGCGATTGCATGGCATTGGTCCATTGATCAATACCCCACACAATGCTGAAGCCAATGAAAGTGCCAAGGGCCAGCTTCCAGCCTTTGGCCCACCATCCGAGCAGCGTGAAGACCAGGAGCCAGACCCAGAACGGCGGGGTGAGCAGAATCGTCTGGAGAAGTTCGTTAATCGACTGGAAGATCCACGAAACAACGCTGAAGAATGCACTCCAGTTCGCGATCATCCATTCAACGGCGTCAGCAACCCAGCGTCCAAGCGGGATGCGGATCGATTCGAAAAATTCCACCATCAGTGTTTACCTCCCTGCTCGCTTGCAGGTACAGCATGGGCCGCATCAGCCATTTCAGTTGCCTGAGTGGCTTGTCCCGTCCGGTTTGCATCACTGGTGATGGGCACGCTCGTGTCTTCTTTTCCAGCGCCCTGTCCTAGTGCGCGCAGCAGCGCGACACGTGAAATGACGCCAAGCAGCTGGCCGTCATCTGCCACCACGGGTACGGGTATGGGTCGCGTGGCGGACGGCATGATGATGTCCGACAGAGACGTGTCCGGCGAGATTCCAGGGTGCGTGGGGTGCACGAGGTCGCTGATAGTTCGCAGCTGCGGATCATGGGCGAGGGCCGCTGCAATTTCATCGGCTTCCACGTATCCATGCAGATGGCGGTCCCCTGAGGAAATCACCCAGCCGCCCTGCAGATCCACTTCTTCGAGCTTGTGCAGCACGACGCGTGGACCGTCGTCAAGGTAGATGCGTGCAACCGGTTTGTTCATAATGGCCGACGCGGTGATCACGCGCGAACGGTCCACGTCGCGCACGAAGCGCGCCACGTATTCGTTGGCTGGTTGCGTCAGAATCTCTTCAGCTGTGCCGACTTGGACGATTTCACCGTCACGCATCACGGCGATGCGGCTGCCCAGCAGCATGGCTTCGTTCAGGTCGTGAGTAATAAAGACGATGGTGCGCTGAGAACGTGCCTGAATTTCAAGAAGAAGTTCTTGCATATCACGGCGAATCAGCGGATCGAGGGCGGAGAAGGCCTCGTCCATGAGCAGGATGTCGCCGGGAGCGCACAGCGCGCGAGCCAGGCCCACTCGCTGCTGCATGCCGCCTGACAGTTCAGACGGATAGAAGTGTTCGCGGCCCTCCAGACCAGCGATCTTCAGCTCTTCCATAGCTTTTTCTTCGCGTTCCTGCTTGCCTACTCCGGCGATTTCAAGCGGGTAGGCAGCATTCTCCAGCACTGTGCGGTGCGGCAGCAGTGCGAAGTGCTGGAAGACCATGGACATGGATTCGCGGCGCACATCTCGAAGTCCTGCCGGTTTCAGTTTCGTGATGTCAGTGCCTTTGACTTTGACACTTCCCGCAGTGGCGGGTCCAAGGCCGTTTAGGGTTCTTAACAGTGTTGATTTTCCAGAACCGGATAGTCCCATGACGACGAAGATTTCGCCTTCTTCAATGTTCAGGGACACATTATTCACTGCGACAGTTGCATGTGTGATGGATGACGGATCTGCACCATTTCGTAGTTTGTCAACTACCTGCTGCTTATCTCGTCCGAATATCTTATAAACATGATCACATTCGAGGATACTCATAGTTCCCTTCGAGTAAGAGCCAGCTGCTCGAATACTGCTCGCACAGACGTGTCGGGGCTTCAGCCAGCTGATGGGCATTCAGTTTCCAGGCGCTAATGACCACCACCTTCCATTTCGTCAGGTACACAGATCCTTTCGAATATTTCAAAGAAATGTGCCTGCTTCAAACGCAAAACTGTCGCCACATACGCAGACGAATCGGACGGGTTCTCACGATCCAGGCGGCATGAAAGAGAACAAATTCGCTGCTCCTGGCCGGTAAACTCCTAGGAGCGCAGTCCTGCCACACGGCGCTTCAGTGACTGATATTCACCTCCTCAAATGTGACAGATGCAACAGATTCCGATTCGAAAAGACACGATATACTTTATCCTCATTGTGCTGATCAAACACGGTCCGTGTCCTTCGTGGGCAAACCGCCTCACACGCTAGGACCAGTCGTTGAACGGCTCCTGACGCATCCTGTTACGCCACGTAAACACTTCGAAATCACGCCTTCTGCTCACTCACGATAGTCTGACAGCGTGGCTCACCATTCGATTGAGGATTACTTCCCCGACGGCAACATCCCTAACCTGCGGATCAAGAACACGCCCGTGCCTCCGGCTGAAGATGCGCGACCCGATCCCACGGATGTGCCGGCCGCCCTCGAACCTGTTGTCGAACTGCTCGACGGTAAGCTCATCGCGGTGATCACCGGTGCGGGAATTTCCACGGACTCCGGCCTGCCGGATTACCGATCCCCCGGCGCAGTTGACCGACACCCCATGACACTGCAGCAGTTCATGTCTGACGAGTCGTACCGCCGTCATTACTGGGCGCGCAACCATTCCGGCTGGCTCGCGCCTCTGCGCGCACAACCCAACGCCGGCCACCTCGCCCTGGCGCAGATGGAACGTGACGGGATCATCGACGGCGTCATTACGCAAAACGTCGACATGCTGCACGCCCGAGCCGGCACCCACTCACTGGTCAACCTGCATGGCCGCTTTGACCGCGTCATGTGCACCAGTTGCCACAGAATTTTTCCGAGGGCGGCCCTGCACAAGCGCCTCGTTGAGCTCAACCCCACGTGGCAGATCAGCATTGACGAGGGGGACGTCGCGCCCGATGCCGATCTGGATGTGGGCGACACAAGTGGTTTCGTCATCGCCAACTGCCCGGCGTGCGGAGGCATTTTGCGAACTGACGTTGTTTTCTTCGGCGGCACCGTCCGTCCACATATTGTCCGCGCGGCGCGCACCCTGGTTGAGAAAGCTGATGCGCTGCTGGTGGCAGGCTCATCCCTTGCCGTAGGCTCAGCGATGCGTTTCGTGCGCCAGGCTCATCACGAGGACAAGCCCATCGCGATTATCAATCGCGGCGCGACGCGGGGGGATCGTTTCGCACAGGTGAGGGTCAACATAGGGACGTCCACGGCGCTGCCGTATCTGGCTGAACGGCTCCACGCTTCTGCCGCCCCGCGCCAGGCGCGGCCTGTTTTTTCGCGATGAGGGCACCCCGGCCAACAAGACAGGCGGCGTTTGCCTTCATCAAGCTCTTCAAGAGTGCGTCGGATGCGTCGCTGGCGCGTAGCTTCCTGCTTCGCACTGGTGACCCAGCAGATAAATTCGTTGCGCGCAAGGGTGGTGATGTCACGCCACGCGGTTTCAGCCGTAGCGAGAATTTTGCGACCCTTTCGGGGCACAATAGGTCTATGTCTGATTCGCGCGGCTTTCGGAAGCGGTGGTGGCGGCCCTGTTCGTGGTTCCGCCATTCATCAGTGGATCAGTCCGCAACCGACGATTCCGCGTCCGAGTCGTCGACGCTGGAGCTCGAGCCGGACGGGTCATCGAACACTGAAATGGACGAGTCAGTTACCCCTTCGGGCAAAGATGGCGACTCGCCCAGCCACCCTCGTCAATCTGACGATGCGGATAATGAAGCGGGCGGCGACGGTGGTGAGCTGTCTGCGGCCGATCGCAGCACCCACAATCATATGAGTGAGTTGCCTGAGGAAAGCCTGCGCGTCCTTGAGAAAGCGCAGGAAGTCTTCTCGCAGCTGCCAGGGCCTATCGCACCTGAACGCTGACGCAGCAACCGCTCTGGCTGCCGGCGCCTGGCCTGGCTCTCGGTCGCGGATCGCCGCCTGCGCACGAGCTGTCTCCCGGCCGCAGAGGACTCCCGCACAAGGCTTAGATCTCGCCTAAAACCCGCCGCCCGCGCACGACCTACCTCCCGTTGCGCGCATGGAGGAAATCCGGTCGGATTTTACTGTCCACTGCACCAAAAAGCTCCAAATCTGCAACACTTGGGTTTATACACTTCTAACAGGCGAGTTAGAAGGCCGAAATCACTGACGGCGCGAAGGAGAATCATCCATGTCGACGAACCGCTTCCGCTCGAACTCGAGCGCGCAGCCGGTCACTTCGACGTCCGATACGACTCGGACGTCCTATACAGCAACCGACGCGAATGCATCACGAAAATCAGGGCCGACCATCGGTGAGCTCTTTGCCACCCTGTCCGCTCAGCTCACTACGTTGGTGCGTGGTGAGATTGAACTGACGAAGACGAAGGCAACCGCATTCCTGGGAAAGATCGGCATGGGTGGCGGCCTGCTCGCTGGAGCAGCCGTTTTCGCACTGTTCATGCTGGGCTGGATTTTCCACACGATCGAGCTCGGCATTGCACAAGCTCTGCCTCGTTGGGCGGCATCGCTGATCGTTGTCGGAATTCTCCTCATCATCGTGTTGATTCTGGCGCTGGTTGGTGTCTCCGCCCTGAAGAAGGCAAAGGAAGACACGCCTGCTCCTCAGGAAGGCCTGAAAGATGACGTCGATGCGCTGAAGAAGGGATTGGGTAAATGAGCCAGTCAGAACCCCGCAAAGCTGAAGGTCGTTCCCCCGAGGAGATTGAGCGCGAACTGGAGCGCACCCGCGCACAGATGAGCGTCACCGTTGACGAACTGGTGAAAACCATCAGCCCGTCCAACCAGGCTCGCCTCGCGAAGGAAGCTGCACAGGAGAAGGCCAAGGATTACCAGGCCAAAGCACAGTTACTGGTCGACGATGCCCGTGCGGGTGATTCAGACGCCATCATGAAAGTTGCGGCGGCAGCGATGGGCGTGAGCGCCCTCGTGGGCCTCGTGATCTTCAGGATCGTCAAACGCTGAATCGCCACGTCATCCTCGTGTAGAGGTTCTCGGCCCGCAGGCGACACGATGTCTCATGTCACACGAATAGGTGACATGGCTTTGAACACGCTATGATGTGGACACGACAGAATTTTGACCAACATAGGACACCGCTTTACGCGGATCCGCACACCGTGGAGGGGGTCGACGCCATGGGGCGCGGCCGTCAGAAGGCCAAGCAGACGAAAGTCGCACGTAAGCTGAAGTATTTCAGTCCCGATACTGATCTGGAAGCCCTCCAGAGAGAGCTGGCTGCCGAGCGTAAGGGAGCCGATCCAGATGACCCATACGCAAAATACATCGACGATGACGATCAGCAGGATGATTCCTATGAGGATCTGTACGAAGACCGTTACGCCGACATGTTCGCGGATGAGGAAGACGAGGACGATGACTACGGCGCATACGAAAGCGACCAGAGTTCACGCTGAGTGACGTCCACTGTGACGTACGTTGTTTCACACGATTGACGAGGGCGGCGCGCTACGCACCGTCCTCGTTTTATGTTTGCGCGCGACGCGGCGCCCGGAGTCCGCGGATTGACGGCACATTTCCCTTGGATCTAACTGAGCTGTGTGCACAACCCCCTGGATCTAAGCCACCGGTGTGCACGAACCCCTGGTTCTAACCCGTTCGCGCGCACAATCCCCTAGATCTTCCGATTTGCGTGCACAACCCCCTAGATTTAACCGGAGTTCATTTCTCGCGTTTTACATATGCGCAGGTCAGGAGCCAGATGTACTGCCGCGCGCATCCGCAGGTGGGGTTTATCTAGGGGATCGTGCACAAATCACTTTAGATCTAGGGGATTGTGCGAGAAAACTGTTTAGATCTAGGGGGTTGTGCATAGGGTGCAGCGAACGCGGGGCCTGGTGTGCGACAACCGGTGGACGACAGCCTGCACGCGGCGCAGCGAACGCGGTGCACTCCACCATAGCCGCTGGCATCAGCCTGCTACCGAAGCCGCTCAGCTCACGCGATAACTGCCGGATAGCGCCACGGCCCCGGCATCGACTCCCTTGGCACCGCAGATCAGTCGCGGCTGGGACGTGCTCAAGGCGGCTCCCGTTGTGGCATGGCCCGCTGCAGCAGTGCGTTCTACGGAAGAGCCTTCAGCAGCAGTGCGTTCTGCAGCAGGACGTTCTGCAGCGGAACCCTCTGAGGCGATGACCTCGCCCAGCACCCACGCCTCTATCCCAGCGTCGGCAGCGAGCGACATGCACTGGTCAGCAGTGGACTGCCCGACTACAGCGACCATGCCAACACCCAGGTTCAGTGAATCCTCCAGAGCTTCCCATGTCACGTCACCGTTGCGGCGCACCCACTCGAACACGGCAGGCACAGTCCATGAACCACGATCCACAGTCGCGCACAAACCGCTGGGAATGACTCGGGACAAGTTGGCTCCCAATCCCCCGCCGGTGACGTGGCTCAGGGCGTGCAGGCCACCCTCGTCAACACCAAGAGAATCCAGCATGTCGAGGCACACACGGGTGTACAGACGTGTGGGTTCAAGCAGTTCCTCCCCCACTGTTCGACCGAAGTCGGCGCACTGCGATTCCAGAGAGGTTCCGGAGATGTCCAGAACGCGTCGCACCAGCGAATAACCGTTGGAATGCAGGCCAGATGATGCCAGAGCGATCACGGCGTCACCTTCGCGCACGCGGTCAGGGCCGATCATCTTGTCCGCGTCCACTACGCCGGTTGCAGCACCGGCGATGTCGTAATCGTCCGGATCCATCACTCCGGGATGCTCAGCAGTTTCGCCGCCCACCAGCGGGCAGTCGACTTGTTCGCACGCCTGGGCGATGCCGCGCACGATCGCCGCGATCTTTTCCGGCACAACCTTGCCGCACGCGATGTAATCAGTCATGAGCAACGGCCGCGCACCCACAACAACGATGTCATCAACGACCATGCCTACCAGGTCTTGGCCGATGGTGTCGTGAATATTCAGCGCCTGCGCCAACGCAATCTTCGTGCCCACACCGTCAGTAGAGGTGGCCAGCAGCGGGCGCGTCATTCCGAGCAGAGCGCTCGCATCGACCATGCCGGCGAACCCGCCGGTTGCTCCTACAACGGTGGAGTTATGCGTGCGGCTGATGGCGTTCTTCATCAGTTCCACCGCGCGGTCACCGGCCGCAGTGTCCACGCCTGCTGCCGCGTAATCAAGATGCTCGCTCACAAGATCCTCCGAGTTGTAGCTGTGTGACTAGACCGTTGCGCCCGGCGTGCCGGGGATGGGTGTGCCGCGTGTGACAGGTTCGGGGTACGCGCCGGTGAAACACCCTACGCACAGGTTATCGCCTTGCCCGGTTGCGCGGACCATGCCGGGAAGTGAGAGGTAGGCCAGCGAATCAGCACCAATGGAGCGACAGATTTCGTCCACATCCATCGACGAGGCAATCAGTTCCGCCCTCGTCGGAAAATCAATGCCGAAGAAGCAGGGCCACAGCACCGGCGGCGAGGAGATACGCACATGAACTTCCAGCGCGCCTGCTTCGCGCAGCATACGCACCAACGCGCGCTGAGTGTTCCCGCGCACGATCGAATCGTCGATGACGATGAGTCGTTTGCCGGCGATAACTTCCTTGAGCGGGTTGAGCTTGAGTCGGATACCCAGCTGACGCAGCGACTGCGTGGGCTGGATAAACGTGCGGCCCACATAGGAGTTCTTCACAAGTCCCTGCGCAAAAGGGATGCCTGATTCTTCGGCGTACCCGATCGCAGCGGGTGTTCCCGATTCGGGTGTCGGCATGACCAAGTCGGCCTCGGCCGGATTCTCCTTAGCCAGGATTGCTCCCATTTGCCGACGAGCCGCCACGATCTGACGATCCCCGATCACCGTGTCGGGGCGCGCAAGGTAGACGTATTCAAAGACACATGTTGCGCTGGCGGCCTGCGCAAACGTGTAGGAACGCACTCCAGAAGAGTCAATGACCACCAGTTCGCCCGGCTTGATTTCTCGCACGAACGAGGCGCCCACCAGATCCAGTGCAGACGTTTCCGAGGCGAGCACCCATCCGCGCGGCAGGCGTCCCAGCACGAGTGGACGGTATCCGTGCGGATCACGCGCACCATACATGGCGTGCTCGTCCATGAACACCAGTGAGAATGCGCCGCGCAGCAGTGGCAGAACCTTGAGCGCGGAGGGCACCAGTGAGCCATGATCCTCATCGTCGTCGGCTTCCCTGGCCTGGCGTATCGCCTCTGACAGGGCACCCTGATCGATTTCTCCGGATGCGCGGCGTGCGGCCTGGAATGCGGCTTTAGAAGGGCGGTCGGGCTGCGCATTGTCTGCTCCTGCGGGCGCGGTATCGGCTTGTGCGGTGGGCGTGGTGGGCTCGGAGTCGAGCACGGTCCGCGCGGCGGGCTTGGCAGATGCTGGTGCGGTAGTGGGTGCAGCGGACGTGGCTGCGTCGCCCTCGTCCACATCTTCGGCAGCCCCTTCTTCGCCGCGCCACGGGGCGGGCAACCGGTCAGCTTTACCCAGCAGGTCAGTAATGATCGAGGTGTCAGTGGTCGAATTTCGGTCTGCCCGGCGTTCGCCATGACTGATTTCATCGACGAGGGTGCTCAGCGCAGCCGTGTTGATCAGATTGCCGTTATGTCCTAGCGCGACTGTGCCCCACGGTGTCGGGCCGAGCGTGGGCTGGGCGTTGTGCCAGTTGTCTGCACCGGTGGTGGCGTAGCGGACATGTCCGAGGGCGATGTGTCCACGCAGACCTGTCAGGGTTTGCTCGTTGAACACTTGGTTGACCAGGCCCTGATCCTTGTACACGAGGATGTTGTTACCGTCAGAGGCGGCAATACCCGCCGACTGCTGGCCACGATGCTGCAGCGCGTACAGGCCAAAATATGTCAGGCGTGAAACATCTTCGCCTGGCGCCCACACGCCGAAAACGCCGCAATGGTCGTGTGGATGATCGTCAGTGTCGTCAGGAAGCGACATGCTCATAGTCACGCCTCTACTGTGTCATATCCACTGGTCGCAGAGCCAATCTTCAGACCATGAGATTGCACCCTTTTTAGGACTGTCGGGGCGTGGCTGAAGTTGGCGGGGCGTCATCCCATTCTGAGAGCAGGCCGAGGAAGCGCGACAGGAAACGATCAGGGCGCGTCAATCATCGACGAGGAGGACATGTCATCGGTCAGATCATCGACCAGAAGATTCTCTGAATCCCAATTCCCCGTGAGATAGGTCGCTCGACCCACGAGGTGCGACGACACGGGCGCGGTAATGACCTGCAGGACGAGGACTGCGACGGCGAGCACTGCCCAGCGCCAGTTATGTAATTCGAACGCCATGCCAACGCAGATGAACATCAGTCCGAGCAGCTGAGGTTTTGATGCCGCATGCATGCGCGTGAACAGATCCGGCATATTGATCAGGCCGATCGCTGCAATCAATGTAAAGGCCACGCCGATAAAGACCAGGATGGCGCCGATCCATTCCATCACCATCAGTGTTCCTCCTGCGTACCGTGTTCGGGGTCGTGCACCAGTTCCAGGTCGTGCGCTGCGTCAACGGCTCCCGTCTGGCGGGCATCGTGCACGCTGCGCTGAGCATCCTGGACGCTGCGCTGAGCGTCCTCAGTTTCTTCACGCTGAGCTTCTTCAGCCTGCCGCTCACGTTCAGCTACCTGCTCCTGGGCCTCTTCCTCACTCAGGATGCGCTGCTGGCTGCGGTCGATACGTGTGGCGAAGCGTGAGACCACGACGCCGGACATGAATGCGGTCAGCGCCAGAATGATGAGCAGGACGCTCAGGTCGTAGCGATGCCACCACACGATCATCACGGCGATCATCCCGATTCCCGCGGCCGTCAACACGTCGAATGCGACGGTTCGGTCCAGCAGACCGGGGCCTTTGGCAATGCGGATCGTGGCGAGTACTGCCGCGAGCACGGTCATAAGTCCTGTCAGGGCATGCAGGAGGTCAAGCGCTGAAAAGTCGCCGATCATTGATCCTCCTCACCACGCGCGCCAGGTTCACCGGCAGTGTCCGAGGGATGAGCATCACCGGGCTCTTCGGCATTGCCCGAGGCATGGGCATCGCCAGGTTCACCGGCAGTGTTCGAGGCAAAAGCATCACCCAAGCCTTGACCCTCCCCAGACTTCGTCGTCTCTGTTACGTCCAGCCCACGCTCTTCTTCCGGCACGACCTTTGTCAGATCCACCATTCCGGAAATGTCTCCCTGCGTGGCATCGCGCAAAGCCTTCGCGTGATCAACAGTGTCTCGAACATCGTCGCCGTGATTCCTCTGCGTCCCTTCGCCGGATGCGGGTTCCTCATGATGGTCCTCGCCGGTGGGCGTCACCTCACGCAGCGGCGGCTGAGCCTGAGTCGTCTCAACTGTGTCTTCGACGGGAACGCACCTCTCCGAGGCAGTCGGAGATTTCTTGTCCCACGACCAAATCGGCTTCACCGGCAGGTCAATCCCCCACTGCTCCAGGTGCTCGCTGGCTGCAATGGCACGCAGCATGCGTGCTTCCTGAGCGCGAATCGACTCTTTGACCCCGTCGATACCGCCTTGAGCCGGAACGTCAAGCACATGCAGGTACAGCCCGGCTGAAAGCCTGTCCACGCGCAGCACGACGGTCCCTGGCACCAGTGACGTCATTGCCGACTGAATCGTCAGGTGTACCGGGTTCGATGATCGCAGATCGACTCGCACGATCGCATTGTCCACGCGCTTATTGAGCAGCACGACTTTTGACACCTGCAGCCCGGCCACGATGACATCGCGCGTGAAGGTCAGCAGCACCCACAGCACGTACAGCGGACGGATATGCCACAGGCGAGTGATGTGCGGCAGTGGGAACGCCACCTGGACGGCGAGGGCGACCAGCACACCTGAAATAATCGTCAACCAGTCAAAATGTCCAAAGATCAGGCACCACATGATCGTCAGCCACAGCGTCATCGCGATGGAGAGGCGCTTACCCAGGGGGGTGTGGCGTCGTGACACGTGCGGTTCCGGCCCGGCCGGGTTCGACGAGGTTACTGAGGCTGTCATGATCGCCTCCCATCCTGCGATGTACCAACCTGCCCACGCGTTTCGCCACTTTGGTTACCGGCATCTGACTGGCCGCTTTGACCCGATTGTGCATCGCGCCCGGACTGGGCCGAATCCGACTGAGAATCGTGATCCGACTGAGGCGCGTCGCCCTCGCCCTCACTTTGCTGATCTTCAATGGGTGAAGCCGTGGGGTCAGGTGAGGGAACGACCGGCGTGGTGCCGCCCGATTCCGTATCTGACGTGCCGCTACCGCGCCCGTCGCCTCCCAGAACGGCGTTGATGTAGGGCGTGCGTGCCAGCTGGTCGCGCGCGCCTTCTTCCACATAATTCCAGATCGGTCCGGATAGTGCGGCCATCGCGATCTGCACGCCGACAAGGACGGCCACGGTTGCCGACATCAGTCGTGAGGTTCCTCCAGACTTCGCTTCCGCTTCAGTCAGCGCGGATCGAGCCACTTCCTGAGAGTGCTGGAGGGAGCTGCGCATAGTGCGCTGGGCTCGGTCAAACTGGCGTGACAGGCGCGACGAGCTATTCGATGACATACCCGGAATGGGCAGAGAGGAAGCCAATGCGAGCGGCGCATCATCTTCTGTTTGCCAAAACGCCTGATGCCACCATTTGATGACGACGTACAGCGTGAGGAACGAGGTGATGATGCCGCCTGCCAGCAGTGCCCATGCGCTGAACGTGCCCGCTTCGACAGATGCCTGCGCCAGGGCGAACTTCCCGATGAAACCGGTCAGGGGCGGAACACCCACCAGGTTGACACCGGCGATGAAGAACATGATCGACACGATGGGGGCGCTCCTGGCAAAACCGGACAGTTTGGCCAGCGATGTCGTTCCCGCTCGCCGTTCGATAAGACCAGCAATCAGGAACAGTGCCGTTTGCACCAGAATGTGGTGGGCCGCGTAATAAATGACTGCCGCGACACCCACACGCGAGGAGATCGCCAGGCCCCACACCATGAAACCGATGTGCGAGACCAGCGTGAAGGACAGCAGACGTTTAATGTCATCCTGGGCAACAGCCCCCAGGATGCCGCCGATCATGGTCGCAATGCCGACGACTGTCAGTATCGGGGCGAAGCGATCACCGGGGAAAAGCAGGACTTCAAGCCTGATCAGCGCGTACACGCCTACCTTCGTCATCAAGCCGGCGAACACTGCCGTCACGGGCGCCGGTGCCGTCGGGTAGGAGTCAGGAAGCCAGGCCTGCAGTGGGAACAACGCTGCCTTGATGCCGAAGGCCACCAGCAGCAGCATGTGGATCATCGTGGCCACGTTCTGGTCAATCTCCGGTAGGCGCAGCGCCAGTTGCGCCATGTTGACCGTGCCGGTGGCAGCGTAGGTCAATGCGATGCCGGCCAGGAAAATCGACGATGACAGCAGGGAGACGACCACGTACACAGCGCCCGCACGCACTCGCCCTCGCGTGCCGCCCAACATGGTCAGGACGAACGAGGCGGCCAGCAGGATCTCAAAACCCACGAACAGGTTGAACAGGTCACCGGTCAAAAATGCGTTAGCCACGCCTGCTGACAGAACCAGGAACGTCGGGAAGTAGATGGCGATCGGCATGTTCGGCTCGTCATCAGCCAGATTCTGAGCCAGGGAATAGACCAGAACGGCCAGCGTCACGATCTGAGAGACCACCAGGAACGCGCCGGAAACCCGGTCAACGACCAGCGTGATGCCGATGGGAGCGGCCCACGATCCCACGTCGAGGACGACGCGACCGGTGTGCGCCGCACCTGCCAGGACGACCGATGAAACGGTGGTCAGTGACAATGCGACCAGGGCGATGAGCTGTTGGATCTTCGGGTGCCGTGACAGCGCCAGCGCCAGTCCTGCGCTCAGCAATGGCAGTGCCACGGGAATGGGAACGAGCCAGTCCAGGGAGGTCATGGTCGGGCCTCCTTAGCGTCGTCAGCGTCATCAACGCCGTCAGCGTCGTCAGTGCCGTCCGCGTCATCTCCGTCAGATTGGGAATCCTCATCGTAGTTAATGTCTTCGTCCTCATCACCGGAGGAGGCCACATCCTGAGCCTCGGTAATTTCAGCTTCGGTGCGGCGCGCCAGCAGGCGGTCTTCCACGTCATCGACCACTTCATCGTGTCCGAGCAGTCGCCAGGAGCGGTACGCCAGTGCCAGGCCGAAAGCAGTGGTGCCCAACGAGAGCACGATGGAGGTGAGGATCATAGCCTGCGGCAGTGGATCAGCCATTGCCGTCGGGTCTTCACTGCCCAGCAGGGGTGGGCGTCCGGCTGCTCCACCGCCGGACAAAATCAAGACATTCACGCCGTGTGTGATCAGGCTCAGGCCGATGAAGATACGTGACAGGGTGCGCTCAAGCAGCAAGTACACGCCCGTGGCCACCAGAACTCCGGCGATCACCAGCATCGTCAGGGAAGCAACGCTCATCAGTGTTTCCTCCCTGTCTTTTGCTGTGAAATCGGGGTCGGAGCCTGCTGATCGATTTCAGCACCGGCCGAGGCCACCAGGTCCAGCACCAGGCCGACCACCAGGATGTACACGCCGACATCCAGGATCATGGCGGTGGTGAAATGAATGTCGCCCAGCACGCCGACGTCAATGGTCAGCGGCGTGGATTGGAGCACCGAGTTGCCATACAGCAATGGCATCAGCGCACCGCCGGCAGCCACGAACAGGCCCGTGCCCAGGACGCGACCCGCTGGAATCGGGATCGCTTCAGCCAACTCATAGCGCCCACCTGCCAGGTAGCGCAGGACAAAAGCCAGGCCTGCGACCACACCGCCAGAGAAGCCACCACCCGGATTGTTGTGACCGATCAGCAGCAGCCACAACGACACGACAATCATGGTCGGGAACAGCAGGCGGGTCACTACTTCCAGAACAGTTGAGCGGTCCTGGGAACGCAGGGCGGTTGCTGCAGGCAGGAAAGAGGTGGATTCCCTCGTCAAGTCACGCGGGGCACGCTCCACCCGTCCGACACGTGAGGACACGTAGATCAGCGAGGCGACACCTGTTGCCGTGACCAGCAGGACTGACAGCTCACCAACCGTGTCCCAGGCGCGGATATCCACCAGGATCACGTTGACGATGTTCTCGCCGTAGCCGAATTCGGAGGCCTCGTTAGGCATCAGCTCCGACACTGCGGAGTGGATACGCGCAGACGAGGCATACAGCCCGACAAACACAGTGCCGATCCCCATGAGCAGGGCGACGATGAAACGCCACCAGCGTGAACGTGCCAGCGGCCTGTCGGAGAAGAAGCGTGGGAGGCGGCGCAGCACGAGCACGAAAATCACCATCGACACCGATTCAACAACGATCTGCGTCAATGCCAGGTCAGGTGCGCCCTGCGATGCATACAGCACCGCCACACCTAGGCCCACACCACCGAGCGCGAAGACGGCGCGCATGCGTCGCCTGGAGCGGGCGGTGAGCAGAGCACAGATAATGATGACAATACCGATGCCGACCTGCAGTATGGAGTCCCACGGACGAATGACGTAGGTGCTGGGTCGGAAGATCAACACCGCAGAGCCCACACCGATCAGCATTGTCACGACGATTGTCGACAGGTCCCAGGGCAGCGAACCGCGCTGGATAAGTCGGGTGACGCGTGTTGCGATGATTTCCAGTTCACGCACCGACCAGGAGTAGATGTAAATGGCGGACAGCGGGGAGCGTGGCTTGGGTGAGATCAGCCCACTCGAATATCCAAACGCTGCCAGCAGCGCGCCACCTGCGAAAATGGCGAGTGTGATCAGTGCCGGTTCCCAGCCCGACCACCAGGCCACGTGTGCCGAGCCGTCCAGGTCGTACGCCCCGTGTAGTCTGAGCACGTCTTCCAGCCCGGTCGGCGCCAGCCCGATCAGTGCGCCGAGGGAAAGCAGGCAAATCGGGATCAGCATCAACAATGGGACGGGTTTGACGCGCACCAGCTGACCGTTTGCATCAACCTCAGGGGCTGATTTCTGGGTCACAGCAGCTGATCCTTCGGTGTTTTTCTTCTGCTCGGTCGGGGTCAGTGTGCGCGTCCCGAATGCGCCCCACCATGCGCGCCATGAGTATGCGACAGTCAGCATCGATCCGATTGCGATCACGGCAAGAACAATGAGGTCAAATAGGGTTGGCCCCGAGTATGCGGCCTGCGCCCCCGTCCACGGCGCTCCTGAACCTCCCAAAAGGGTGGAGATCATGGATTCTTTGCCGACATATCCCACTGTGATGGGAACACCCGCCATTGACAGGCATGCCAGCGCGGCAGCTACGGCAAGCACGGGAAGGCGTCGCGCCAGACCGGTCAGACGGCGAAGATCGCGCGTGCCGGTCGAGGATTCAACCGCACCGACTGTCAGGAACAGCGTGGATTTGAAGCACGAGTGTGCGATCAGCATGATCAGTCCTGCCACCATTGCGCCGTGACTGCCGAACCCGACTGTCGCTGTGATCAGCCCCAGTTGCGAGACGGTGCCGAATGCCAATACGAGTTTGAGGTCTGTTTGACGCAGTGCGCGCCACCCGCCCAGAACCATCGTGATCAGTCCAATAGTCACGATCAGCGGGGACCATAAAGCGATGTGGGTTGCACCGGGTGTCAGGCGGGCAACCAGGTACACACCTGCTTTGACCATTGCCGCCGCGTGCAGGTATGCGGACACAGGTGTGGGTGCAGCCATCGCGCCGGGCAGCCAGAAGTGAGCAGGGAAGAGCGCGCTCTTTGTGAATGCGCCGAGCAGGACGAGGACAGCCGCGGTCGCCACAAGCGGCGATCCGGCATCCATCGTGCCGTCGGCCAGGTTCGCGGCCAGCTCGGACAGGCGGAAGGAGCCGCCGGGAGCCAGGCCCCACATGACGAAGCCTGCGAACATGGCCAGTGAGCCTGATGTGGTGATCAGCAGTGCCTGCCGGGCTGCAGCTCGTGCGGGCCGGCGGTCAAAGTGGTGTCCGATCAGCAGGAATGACAAAAGCGATGTGGCTTCCCAGAAGGTGTACAGGCCCATCGTGTGGTCGACGGTGACCACGCCGAGCATGGCTCCGGCAAAGCCGACAAAGACTGCTGCGAATCGCCTGCTTCCAACCGCTGAGTGCCCAAAATACCGTGACGAGTACAGCAGGACGAGGGCACCCACGCCTCCCACGATCATCGTCATCAGCCACGACAGCATGTCCATGCGGAACCAGATGTCCAGATCCAGTCCCGGAACCCACATCACGTGTTCAGCTGGAATCGTGTCAGCATTGCCCGACAACACCTGGGAGGTATGGACCAGTGCCCACACGAACGCTGATCCTGGCACCAGGGCCAACAACATGAACGCAATGCGATGCAATCGCCCGACAAGCCACGGCGCTACAATTGCCGCGCATATATGCGCGGCAAGCAGCGTAATCATTCAGAACCTCCGCAGCGGTCGTCGTTCTCAGCGGGAAGATGGGCGCCGTGCGCGGGGCAAGCACACAGGTACGTCCCGCATTTACGAACGGTCACTTCTAGGATAATGCACCTGCTGATAATCTGCGTGCCCTGCCCAAAAGGCCTCAGCCACGGGCAGAGCTGATCGGTCGCATGCGCGAGGGGCTCTGCGTGAGAGGATAATGAGACACATCAGGATCAACAGACCGATCATTCCAGGAGGAAAAAACTCACATGGCCTCTCCCGTCATCGTCACGGTTTCATGGGTTTTCGCCTGGCTGGTCACTCTGATTGCCCTGGTGTCACTAGGCCGAGGCATCGCCCATCTGGTTCGCCAGTTCTCACAGGGCCAGCCCGATCATACGAGGATGCGCCCTGTCGGGAAACGCCTGTGGACGATGTTCTCCGCGATCATCACGCACCGCGAGTTCACACACAAACCAGTCGTGAAAGTCGCGCACTGGTTTGTCATGGTCTCCTTCCCCCTGCTTTTCCTGACTTTGCTCAGTGGCTATGCGCATCTGCGCAACCCTCGCTGGTCGCTGCCGCTGATCGGCACGTGGGCGCCGTGGCAATGGCTCGTCGATATTTTTGCATGGGCCGGGTTGCTGGCCATCATCGTGTTGATGGTGATCCGTTACCGGAGCGGACACCGCCCCAAGCCGCTTCCGGCCGACACACCATTGCGTAAGCGCACGTCCCGTTTCTTCGGTTCGACCCGCTGGCAGGCCCTCTTCGTTGAATGGGTCATTGTCATCGTGTGCGGGTGCGTGGTGGTGTTGCGCGGATTGGAGGCCGCCCACGTCGTTGCTGATGGAGGCGATGCGTCGTGGTGGCACTATCCGCTGACCGGTTGGATTGGATCGCTGGCATCCTCGGCGGCTCCTTCCACGCTCGCCACGGCAATTGTGCTGGTCAGTCTGCTGAAGATTCTTGTGTCGATGCTGTGGATGGTCGTAATCGGCGTGCAGACGTCAATGGGTGTGGCATGGCACCGCTTCCTCGCCATCGTCAACCTGTATGCGCGGCGCAACGCCGACGGCGCGAAGTCACTGGGGCCGGCAGCGCCGATGCTCGTTGATGGCGAGCCGCTGACTGACCTGGACCGCCTCGACGACCTGCCTGATGACGTGCCGCTCGGCGTGGGAACCGCGCAGGACCTGACGTGGAAGCAGCGCCTGGACCTGTATTCCTGTACCGAATGCGGCCGCTGTCAGGAATTGTGCCCGGCGTGGAACACGGAAAAACCGCTGTCTCCTAAACTGCTCGTCCTGGCGTTGCGCGACCATGTGGAATCTGTTTCGCGCGTGGAACTGACCGACATGGACGTACCTGAGGAGATTGACCCGGGTGAGGACAAGACCCTGATCGAAAAGGGCGTCCTTCCCTCCCCGCACACCAGCGACGTCCTGCACGCCTTGTCATCCTCTGGTGCGACCGGTCCGCTTGGGGTGCGCGACACCGACGGGCCACTCGTTCCCGACGTCATTGACGAGGGTGTCCTGTGGGACTGCACGATGTGTGGTGCGTGTGTGGATCAATGCCCGGTCGATATTGAACACGTTGACGACATCTTGAATCTGCGACGCCACCAGGTGTTGATGGAGTCTGCATTCCCGCGCGACCTGGCGCGCCCGTTCCGCGGGATGGAAAAGAAGGGAAATCCGTATAACCAGTCGGCTCGCAAGCGTCTGGAGTGGGCGAAGAACCTGGACTTCGAGGTACCGGTGATCGGAGAGGATATTGAGTCTGCCGATGACGTGGAGTACGTGCTGTGGGTCGGATGCGCAGGCGCGTACGATGATCGCGCGAAAAAGACCACTGCCGCGCTGGCCGAACTGCTGCACACCGCTGGCGTGACGTTCGGGGTGCTTGGATCCGCCGAGTCGTGTACTGGGGATCCGGCGCGTCGTGCCGGCAATGAGATCTTGTTCCAGATGCTGGCAAGCGCCGCCATTGACACGTTGAACGAGGCTCACGCGAGGAAGATCGTTGTGACGTGTGCTCACTGCTTCAACACGATTGCCGGAGAGTTCCCGCAGCTGGGCGGCACTTTCGAAGTAATCCACCATACGCAGTTGCTGAACCGTCTGGTGCGCGAGAACAGGCTTACTCCCCTGCCGCCCGCACCCGGTGAGCGCCACCAGACGATTACGTATCACGATCCCTGCTTCCTGGGCAGGCACAACCGTCTCTTTGAGGCACCGCGGGAGCTGCTGGGATCACTGCCGAGTGTGGACATGGTGGAGATGCCGCGCAACCGCGAGCGTGCAATGTGCTGTGGTGCAGGTGGCGCGCGGGCGTGGATGGAGGAAACACGTGGCACGCGCATTGCGGATAACCGCATGGATGAGGCGCGTGAATCCGGAGCACACGTCGTGGCAACTGCGTGCCCCTACTGCTCGCAGATGCTGGGATCGGCGCACGGTGAGAATATGCCTGAAGTCAAGGACGTTGCCGTGTTGCTGCTCGAGGGCGTCCACCGTCACCGCGATGCAGCCGGAGACGACGGCGCCATCACCTAGCACCAGTGGAACAGGTCTGCAGGTGTGTTAGTCGCCCTGGTCGCTCATTGCGACCAGGAAGTCATCCTCGTCAACCACGAAGCCACCCACTGCGGAGACGATCAATCCGGCGGCGCGCTCAATGTCGCGTGCGGAACGTGCCCGCTCAAGCCTGGCTGTCCGGGTGAGCATATTCGTCGGCGCATGCACTTTCAGATCCGCATGGTTCAACCAGTGCAGCCTGTAGCAGATCACCGACTGTGATTCCCATATTTCCCAGCGCAGGACTCGAGGAATGTCGCGCGTGACGGTGACTTCGCAGGAAAACTCAGACCGGTTACCAGCCGGCGCGACCAGGCAGTAACCGTCAAGCACCTGGTCGCGGGTTGCCGCCTCGGCTCGGTCGCGTTTGAGTCTCTGAGCGATGTCTTCTCTCAATGCCGGCGTTGAGCTCTGGATCGCGCGCGCAGCTTCAACTTCACGCTGTGTCAGGCGGCGCTGCTGCCTGACACCCAATTCCCGCGAGTCAACCACCGTTGGGAAATCCCTGTGCAGCAGCGCCATCAGTTCATCGGGGTCCAGCCAGCGCCTCGAATACAGGGTCAGCCCCACTGCCGAATCCGGGTCAGGCTGAATGACATCACCGGACGTGTCGGTCGCGATGCGCAGCGCACCACCCAGGCGTCGAGCCATGCGATACAGGACCAGCAAGACTTTGTACTCCAGTCCTATCGGCATGCCGTCTGGGAATGCGCGCGCCCACCTGTCACGCTCTTTCATGTCCTCATCTGGAGCTTTCCCACGTGACGCGGGACAATTCAGGATCCACGCACGCGTCAGGTCCGCGCCCGATCCAAGCTCGGCGCGAGTCGCCGCATCCACACTCCACGGGCCATTGAGCCGCGCGGACTGGCACAGCGTCAGGTTTCCTGCCCCGGCCCATCCGGCGTCATCCCACACAGAAATTGCCAGAGCTTCGAGTTCTTCGGGGTCGACCTCCGGGCTGAGCAACAGCACATGGTGCTCACGCGCACTGTCCACGTCGAGTGGGTGCGGGTCCTCCAGGCGTGTCAGCGGCGCACTGATCGGTGCTCCCGAGTCATCGCGGGCCGCGCGGCCCCCCTCGTCAATGCGGAACGAATCCGTCAAAACGTTCAGGCCGCTCAGCGCCGTCAATGACGTGTCAGCCAGAAGGCTGGGTGCCTCGCGCTGCGCGGCCCGTTCACTTTCGGTCGCGTCGGCAGCCTCCCCCTGCTGCTCTGCACGCTTTTCAACACGGCGGTCCGCCTGGGCGAAGCGGTCATGAATTGAAATGCGCGTGGGTCGGCCAGGCGCAGTGTTGTGCGACGAGGGTGCCTCTGCGCCACTGCCAGGTGATGACGTGTCAGTCATCAGCCCCACGCTCGATTCTGGTGCGGGTAAAGCGCACATGCGTGCGGGACGGAGTCGGCCCGCGTTGGCCCTGATAGTGGGAGCCGGCCGCAGCTGATCCGTACGGGTTCTTCGCGGGCGAGGACAGATCAAAGAAACACAGCTGTCCGACCTTCATGCCGGGGTGCAGCAGAATCGGCATCGTCGCCGTGTTCGACAGCTCCAGGGTCACATGGCCAGAAAATCCGGGGTCAATGAACCCTGCAGTCGAGTGCGTCAGCAATCCGAGCCGGCCCAGCGACGACTTGCCTTCCAGGCGCGCGGCGATGTCATCAGCCAGGGTGACCTGCTCGTAGGTGGCTCCCAACACAAACTCGCCGGGATGCAGCACGAACGGGTCATCCGGTCCCACATCAATCAGATGTGTCAGGTCTGACTGGTCGGCCGCCGGATCGATCACCGAATAGCGGTGGTTGTTGAACAGGCGGAAGAGCCGGTCGAGGCGTACGTCGATACTGGCGGGCTGAATCATCGAGCGGTCGAGCGGGTCGAGATTGATCCGCCCCGAATCCAGGCTGGCAGCAATGTCACGGTCACTCAGGAGCATGTGTTGATTGTCCCACGTCGGCGCCCCAGCTCCAACTGAACGACAACTTGCCCGTAGGCTGTAGTCATGTTTGACGCGGTAACGACCTGGTACAGGCACAATCGGCGTGACCTTCCGATGCGTTCTGACCATGTCAGCCCGTGGGCCACCCTGGTTTTTGAAGTGATGAGCCAGCAGACCCCGATCCCGCGTGTTCAGCCGATCTGGGAGCGGTGGATGGAACGCTGGCCCACGCCTGTTGATCTGGCCCGTGCCAGGCGCTCCGATGTTCTGGTGGCGTGGGACCACCTGGGCTACCCGTCGCGAGCCCTGCGTTTGCATGCATGCGCTCAGGTGATCGCCAACCGCCCCGGTTCGCGTGTACCGGCCGATATGGATGCTTTGCTGGAACTGCCGGGAATCGGTCCCTACACCGCTTCAGCTGTCGCATCCTTCTCGTTCCACCAACGTGTCCCTGTACTGGACACCAACATTCGTCGGGTCCTCACTCGCGTTTTTGACGGCCGCCAGTTCGCCCGAAAATCGGCCCCTTCACGAGCCGAACAGGATCGCGCATGGTCATTACTTCCTGACGAGGGCGACGCTTGCGCCTTGTGGAACGTGGCCATCATGGAGCTTGGCGCACTGGTGTGTACGCAGCGCGCACCGCTGTGCGATCAATGCCCGATCAGTGAGCGGTGCCGATGGCTTGCTGACGGTCAGCCTGCCGATGCGGTCAAACCGCGCGGCCAGGCGTGGGCGGGAACCGACCGTCAGGCTCGTGGCCGCGTCATGGCGCTGCTGCGTGATGCTCATGTTTCTTCAGCGGAGCGCGTCGGCCGCGATGCAGTCATTCAAGCGGCCACCTTGCCCGGCGCTCCAGCCGGCCAGGCAGTGCAAGTGGTGGATTCCCTCGTTAATGACGGGTTGATCGAAGTGGATCGACGCGGAACGTATGGCCTGCCTGACTAGAGCGCTGACCGCCCATTAGAGGGCCGCATAAAGCCCGCTCTTGCGGTCAGGACGGCCTGCACAGAAGGCAGTCCCTTGGTAGCTGATTAGTAGCGAATCGCGTCGATCGGGCGCACCCGGATGGCTGCCACTGCCGGAATAATGCCGCACAGAGCGCCAACTGCAGATGCGATCCCGACGCCGGCGGCGGCCGCGGAAGTGGGGAACGCCGGTCGGTCCTGCAATATGATGTCCATTGACTCGAGCGGAATGAACTGCAGGATCACGATCGCAATGCCTACCCCGATTATGCCTGCAACAAAGGTCGCGACCACTGATTCCATGAACACGGCGAAGAAGACTCTGCCGGCCGAGGCACCCATTGCGCGTCGGATGCCGATTTCCCGGATACGTTGACGCACCGTCACGATCGCCACGTTCAGCAAGCCCAATGCGCCCAGGGAGATGACGATCGCGCCGATGATCATGACTATCAGGCGCAGCGTCTGAGTCTGGTCCTGCACACTTTCGAACTGCTCGCCGCCACTCACATCCACGCGCCAGCCCTGACCCAGAATCGCACTCAGAGCCGCGGGCAGCTCGGTGCGTGCCTGGTCGACCTGGTCTTCACCGCTCCACACCAGCATCGTCGGAAAACCTCCGATGCCTCGTGCCATTGTCGGGTCGGCCGTGTCCTGTGGTTTGGTCAGCTGCCAGGCGTCGTAGTGCATGTAGATGATGGGCTGATCCCAGGCGGATTTCGCCCTGACCACTCCGACTACACGCAGCTGCTGTGTCTGCTTGCCGGTCACGTTCAGCACAATCGGGTCAGCAATGTTGGGCTTGCCCAGGTATTCCCACAAAATACTGTTGATAACAACAGGGCTGACCCGCTGGTTGATGTCACTGTCCTGCAGCCAGCGTCCCTGCACAGGCTTCAGGCGGAACAGCACCTGATAATTCGGATCCACCGCCTGCAGTGCCAATCCTCCAAATCCGTATTTAGGCTCCACAACCGGAACCCCGCGGAACGACCCGGTTTGCTGGGCTCGATCGACTTCTTCGATCTGAATGGGGGAATCTTCCAGTCGTGACCAGTACGGAATTGAGAAGCGGTCCGCCAGCGTTTTCATGGCGGTAGACACCGGGTCGGCCACGATACCGGTCGCCTGATCGGACCAGCCCATCTGGTCCTGGTCTTCCGGCTCAGTTGAATCCGGTATCGCGTCTTCGGCATACGCCACGGCGCCACCGCTTCCCACGACCATGCCGCCACCAGGTGGCGCGCCCGCAGTGTCGCCACCGCCGTCTCCGGTTTTTTGCGGCATGAGCCGCAGCGTAATATCCCGGCCGTTGAACGCTTCATTCATTTCCTTGTCCGCCTGCCCGACCATGTCACCCAACGCAATTACCGTTGACATGGCGGCAACAGCTGCCACGACACCCACCAGGGAGAGGATCACGCGCGCTTTCTGCACGCGCACCTCACCCCACGCTTCGACGAGTGCGCCTACAATCTGGCTCAGGATCCTCATGGCGTCACCTCATTTTCATGCGGTTCCCCGTCCTCCGTGACGGTCACTTCCTCAATGGTGGCTGTGTCTGTTTCTTCGTCGCACAGTTCAGGCGCGGCCGAAGCCTCACCCTCGTTGCTCATTGGCATGTTCGAGGGCGACTGGGGTATTTGACTGCGCTCAGCATCCTGCGACATGACGGGCACCCCGTCTGAAACGGCGGCAACGGTGTGCTCAGACAAATCGTCAACATTGTGCAGGATGCCGTCGTAGAGGGAATACGCGCGGCTCGCTCGCGCCGCCACATTCATGTCGTGCGTAATGACGATCAGGGCGGCATTGTTTTCCGCAGCCACGTCTTCGAGCAGTTCCATAATGATGCGGCCGGTGTGCGGGTCCAGTGCGCCCGTCGGCTCGTCGGCCAGAATGACGCGCGGCGTGCGCACCAAAGCGCGCGCAATGGCGATACGTTGCTGCTCACCGCCCGACATCTGCGTGGGATAGGAGTCAAGGCGGTCGCCCAAGCCAACCCGCTCGAGCATGTCAGCCGCCAGGTTGCGACGGTTCCAGAACTGGCGGCCTGCCGCATACAGCAACGGGACTTCCACGTTCTGCAGCGCTGTTCGAGCACTGAAAATGTTGAACTGCTGAAAGACAAAGCCGAAGGACGATCCTCGAAGTGCTGATCGTTTCCCCTCGCCCAGGCCCGATGTATCAACACCGTCAATGCTGTAGGTCCCACTGGTCGGCTTGTCCAACAGTCCAATAATGTTGAGCAGCGTGGATTTGCCGGTTCCTGATCGCCCCACGATGGAGACGTGGTCGCCAGGCTCCACAGTCAGATTGACACCCCTGAGGATGTGGAGATCATCCCCATCGGGCAGCGTAACTGTCCGTGTGACGTCACGAATGTCGAGCAGTGCCACGTCAGCACCCTTCACCTGTCATCGGGTCACACATGTCCTGTTCCTGCTGCTGGCCTGGGATGAATTCGAGAACTTCCTGATCCTCGGTCAGGCCCTCGACGATCTGCACGCGTTTGCCGTCAGTGATTCCCAGCTTGACTTCCACCTTCGTCGGGTTCGCCGGATCATCTGTCGGCATGTAGACGTAGCCGTTCTGGAAGCGTCCCTCAACTGCGGTTGCCGGCAGCGTCATCACGTCAGCTGCTTCACCGGCAACCACATCCATCGTCACCTGCAGGCCGGCAAACACCTTCTGGTCACCGGGAATGGTGCACGTGGCGCGAATGCCTGACTGAGTTGAACCTGAATTGCCATCCATCTTGGGGACAGACCCGGAATCCTGTCCCGACGCCTTGGGCGTATCGATACGAAGCCCCGTGCATTCGAACGGTGCCGGACCGTTCTTGATCGTGATCGTCGCCTTTTCAGGTGTTTGCTGCATCCGGTACATCTGGTCGGGTGTGAGGCTCGCGCTGGCAACAAAGGTAGGCGGCTGAATGGAGCCGATCGGATCCCCCACGTTGAACTGCTGTTCAACCAGCGCATTCAAGGCGAGCGCACCGTCTGCCGGCGCATAGACCACTTCGCTCTTCCAATACTTTTCACCCGGGATGACGGTCGGATTGCCTTCTTCATCGACGCCCTGCTGGTCTTCACCCGTTTCTTCGCGTTGAATCAGCAGAATCGGATCGCCTTTGGCAACGTTTTGGCCATCTTGCACGTACACCTCAGTCACTTCGCCCATCATGGTGGCTTTCACCGACGTGGCGGCGACCGGTTCGATCGTGCCTTCCAGCGACAGCGTGTTCGTGATCGTGCCCTTTTCGGGCAGAACTGTCATCTGTCCGTATTGCGCGCCAGGATCCAGCGCGTCACCCTCGGGCTTGTTGGCCGAGGGGAAGAATGCGAACTTCACGAATGCGACGGCGATTACCACCCACGCCAGGACTTTGATGATTGAAAGCACCAACGCGCCTTTGGACCGGCCTGCCATATATCCTCCTTGAGACTTGGCACGTCAGCCTCGGCTCAAGATCCCCGTGGCGTTGGTGCGCATCATGACGAAACTGAGTGTAGAACGCGCGGAGGATCACCCTCGAACATTCTGCGACCCCCCGCCCAAAATCAGGGTTTTTTCAGGGACGGCTCAGGGATAAGGTGACGCCACGGTCACACACAGCGTCCGTGAGCGGTCGCGCCCGGCGACCTCGTACCCACCAGCACCCGCGCGCACCCGTCGCGGAAAACTCGTCAACTTTTTATTTTCAACTTGCCGTGCCGAGGGCGCCCGGCAGTGTAATCTGAAACGAAGCGGCATTGAGTTCCCACTCATTCCACGGTGGGGGCTTGCCGGAGACGCCCTCGAACATGCGACAACTGGATACAAGACCTCCTGTGCTAGGAAGTCGTCAGGAATGGGCCTGAGTGATTTCAACGATGAGGTGACTATGACTAATCAGCAGAAAGTGAAGGCGGCGGTTTATCTTCACGCTGTCTTGCGAAATATTGAGCAGCTGTGCGAGCTCGACTCGCGCGCACGCTCCATCGTGGCGAACTCTGATACGAGTGTCGATTTCCACATCCCCGGTATTCAACCACTGACTTTGATCTTCGACCACGGATCCTGCACCGCAACGACCGAGCCAAAAACAAAGCCGACGATTTCACTGGTGTTTGCATCATCCAAGCACTTCAACGGCATGATTGACGGGAAAGCGAACCCGATCCCAATCAAGGGCTTCACTCATATCAAGTTCCTGACGGACGAGTTCACGCAGATCACCGATCGGCTCACGGAGTTCTTGCGCCCCACACCCGAAGCTCTCAAGGACCCGGAATTCTCACGAATTTCAACGATCCTGACGGCCAACGTCGCCTTTTCCGCGCTCGGCCCGATCGCCCGCTATGACGATCACGGTAAGAAGAACGCGGGGCGCATCCCCGATGGCAACATTCTGGTCCACGTTGAGGACGGCCCCGAACTGACGATCCATGCCGAGGGCGGCGCGCTGAGCTTGAGCCAGGGCCGGATCCGCCCCATCAGCGCACTGATGTCGTTCGATTCGATTGAGACAGCTCAGGGCATTTTGAGCGGTGAGCTCGACTCATTTGCGTGCCTGGGGAAGAGTCGCCTGAAGATTCGAGGGCGAATCGCCATGATCGACAATCTCAACAAGCTGCTGGGCCAAGTCCAGACATATCTGGCGTAGGAGGAGCACCCGATGAACACATATGAATACCCCAAGAGCCACGAGCTGTTCGACCGCGCCACGAAGGTGATTCCCGCCGGCATCTACGGACACCTCGGCCCCTCCGAAGGTTGCTTCATTCCGATCGAGGACTACCCGTTCTACGCTGATCACGCCCAGGATTCCTACATCTGGGACGTGGACGGGAACCGCTTCATTGACTACATGTGTGCGTACGGCCCCAACGTACTGGGCTACAACCATCCAAAAGTCAACGAAGCCTTCATCAAGCAGCTTGAGCAGGGCAACTGCACAACGCTTCCGACCACCCGCATGATCGAACTTGCTGAACTGCTGGTCGATGAGGTCGCCAGCGCCGACTGGGCGTTCTTCGCCAAGAACGGTGGCGACGTGACGAATATGGCGGTCCTGACCGCGCGCGCCGCAACCGGGCGTGACAAGATCATCCGCTTCTTCGGTGGCTACCACGGCGTGGCGCAGTGGATGCAGTACGTTGGGTACGCCGGCATCACCGACGCTGACCTCGCCAACGTCATTGACCTGCCGTTCAACGATATCGACGCCCTCGAAAAGACGATCGCGAAGTATCCGAACCAGATCGCCGGCATCATTTCCACGCCGTACTACCACCCCACGTTCGTGGACAATGAGCTTCCGGCACCGGGATACTGGCAGAAAGTTCGCGAGCTGTGCGACAAGCACGGCATCGTGCTGATTATCGACGACGTGCGATGCGGTTTCCGCCTGGACGAACGAGGCAGCGACTACCACTACGGTTTCAAGGCTGATCTGATTTGCTTCTGCAAGGCTCTGGCCAATGGGTTCAACATTTCCGCGCTGTGCGGATCTGACGAGCTTAAAGCCGCAGCTTCCTCCGTGTTCTACACAGGCAGCTACTGGTTGTCGGCAGCACCGATGGCTGCCGCGATCGAATGCCTGACAATCATGAAGGAAATCGACGGTGCCACGGTCATGAAAGATAAAGGTCGCAAGTTGACCGAAGGCTTAAAGAAGGTCGCTGAGGAAGAAGGCTACAAACTGGTCGTGACCGGTGAGCCGTCCATGTGGTTCATGCGCCTGGATAATGACCCATCGTCAATGCTGCACCAGGCGTTCGTCGGCAACTGCGTCAAACGCGGAGTCTTCTTCACCAACCACCACAACCACTTCATCAACTGCTCACTGACCGATGAGGACATTGAGTTCACGTGGGACGTTGCAAGAGAAGCATTCAAGGAACTGCATACCCAGGAAGATGAGTTGATCCTGTAGGCAAGCCCATCGGCGCGGACAGGCGCGGCCCGCCTGGCCATGCAGCCAGCACCCGCCCACCTGTCCGCACCGGCGGCCTGTCTTCAGAAACACCTGATCTTCACCCGTTTACCTGCACGTCTGAGGCAGGCGTGCAGACTGACAGCACATATGAGAAAAGTAGTAAAGGAGCTACGATGCCCGTATCACTAGACGAGCTCAAGCGACTCGAGGATAAAGCAAATTTCCTGCGTCACGATATCGTCGATACCGTTTACCACGCGCACTCCGGCCACCTCGGCGGCGCACTCTCCATGATCGATGCAGTCACAGTGTTGTATTACCACGTGATGAACATTGATCCGAAGAATGCCAAGTGGGAGGATCGTGACCGTTTCGTCATGTCGAAGGGGCACGCAGGAATCGGATTCGTCACGGTTCTGGCCGACCTGGGATTCGTTGACCACGACGAGCTGAAGACCTTCAACCTGACAGGATCAAAACTCGGCATCCACCTGGACTGCAACAAGGTCAACGGCCTGGATGCCTCCACCGGATCGCTCGGCCACGGCCTGTCGATCGCGCTGGGTATGGGTCTGGCGGCAACGCAGCTCAAGAAAGATTTCATGACCTACTGCATGCTCGGTGACGGCGAATGCAACGAGGGGTCGATCTGGGAAGCCGCAATGGCGATCGCCAACTACAACGCGCACAACGTTGTCGTGATGGTGGACCGCAACAAGGCCATGATTGACGGCCCGACCGAGGACGTCATGAAGCTCGAGCCCTTTGCCGACAAGTGGACAGCCTTCGGTTTCAACACACTGAGCATTGATGGTCACGATCACGCAGCCATCATCGACGCCCTCGAAACGGCGAAGAACACAACAGACAAGCCCACCTGCATCGTGCTGAACACGGTGAAAGGCCAGGGTGTTGATTTCGCTGCCGGTGACTACAAGTGGCACTACGGCGCAATCAACGACGAGCTGCGCGATCAGGCGTTCGCCAGCCTCGACAAGTATCACGCCGAACGTCTAGCCAAGTTGGAGGAGAAGTAAGATGGCAGGCCTTGTTTACACCAGTATTGACACCACGAAACTGTCAACCGCTGAAGTTTACGGCGCGATGCTGTCCAAACTTGGCGAAGACGATCCCAGGATTGTTGTTCTGACCGCTGATCTGGCCAAATCCACCAAGATCGGCACGTTCATGGAATCATTCCCAGATCGCTTCTACAACCTGGGCATCGCTGAGCAGAACATGTACGGCGTGGCGGCCGGCATGGCGAGCTGCGGACTGATTCCGTTCACATCCTCGTTCGCGATCTTCAACTCGTGCCGCGCCCTTGACCAGGTGCACACCGATATCTGCTATCAGAACCTCAACGTCAAGATGATTGGCTCCCACGCGGGCACCTCGTTCGGCCAGGCCGGTTCCACGCACCACTCGATCGAGGACATCGCGATCATGAGGTCGCTGGCGAACCTGACCGTGCTGGTACCTGCTGACGGTATGGAGACTGCGAACGCAGTCAAGGCCGCTTACGAGATGGAAGGCCCGGTCTACATCCGCATCAACCGCGGATTCGACCAGATCGTGTACCGCGAGGCAGACTACGGCTACGAGATCGGCAAGGCTGTTCAGCTTGCCGACGGCTCCGACGCGACGATCATTGCGTGTGGCTGCACAGTCTTCTCTGCGGTTCAAGCAGCCCGCGAACTGGCCGCTGACGGCGTGAAGGTGCGCGTGTTGGACATGCACACGATCAAGCCGCTGGACGAGGAAGCGGTACGCAAGGCCGTTCACGACACTCGACGCATCATCACCGTGGAAGATCACTCGATCATCGGCGGTCTGGGCGGCGCGGTCTCGGAAGTCATCGCATCTGCCGGTATGGGCTGCGCGTTCAAGCGTCTGGGAATTCCAGACCAGTTCTCCCCCATTGGCCTGCAGGAAGACCTGATGGCCTACCACGGTATCGATACTGCCGGCGTCGTCACGGCGGTCCATGAACTGCTCAAGATGGACTTCGAAGAAGACGACGACTGGGCGGATGAGATTTAGGGCGACACTCCATGGATAAAGAAGCTATTTACACTGCGAAGATCTTCCTGAACAGTGCGATCCCCTTGCTGAAAGTCATCATCGAGGAGACCTCGCTGCACAAGATGTTCGCCAAAAAGACCGGTATCGTCCAGTTTTCCTTCCCGCACGAGGGCGACAAGTGGGCCACTCACCTCGTTTTCGACGAGGGTGACATCTCGGTGAAGCTTGGACCCAGTGAAGACGAACCGACTGTGGAGTTGGCGTTCAACGATATCGATCACTTCAACGCCTTCTTCAAAGGCACGTCGATGAAGTTACCGCAGTTCCGTCACGTGCATCACCTGAACTGGGTTGTTCCCGTAGTCATGGGGTTGCTCAAGATGCAGAAACTGCTCAGCGCTTCGGAGCCGCCGGCTGATGAGGAAACCAAGGCACTGATGGTCAAGCTCATGTTCTACCTGCTGCCGTCGGGTATCAGCCAGCTCAATAAGGCTGGACACCCGGAGGTGGCGAAATGGGCGAAGATGTCACCTGACCGTGTCTACGCCCTGGTGGTAGATGGCCGCGATGATCTGGCTGGCTACATCCGTGTCAAGGCGGGCAAGACCCGTTCTGCGCGCGGCGCATACAAGCGGTCGCAGCCCTTCTTCACGATGCGCTTCACCGACCTGGATGCGGCGCTCGGCGTGTTGTTGCAGACAGCGGACATGTTGGCGTTGACTGCACAGAAGCGTCTGATCATGGAAGGTGCGCCGGAGTTCGGTGCTCAGATCGGTGATTTCATGATGCTGGTCGGGCAGTACGCCCAAAAGTAGCCGCACGCTCAGGCTCGGCTGAGCAGCTGCTCTGTCCAGTCGAGACGGGCCCGTCAATAAGCTGTAGCCCGGCCGGGCTGCTCCCAACGCCTGAGTTGCACGAGGTGCCGGTGTTCGGATCATTCCGAACGCCGGCACCACTGCGTTGAGACCGCTTATCTGTTCATGTGACGCGCACGAGGCTCGAGATCGAAGCCGTTTTATGCACGAAGCCTTAGATTTAAGCCCTCGTAGTGCACATTCCCCTAGATTTAAGCCCTCGTAGTGCACATTCCCCTAGATTTAAGCCCTCGTAGTGCACATTCCCCTAGATTTAAGCCCTC